>JBPCLX010000094.1:0-5574 GCA_051002815.1 Gemmatimonadaceae bacterium | reverse complement strand
GGGCCACGAATGTTCAGATTCGCCACGCCGGTTGAACGAAGGAGCGGACATGCCTGACGCCATGAGAGGTGATGCACGAACGACCGGCGAATCCGAGTTTCGCGCGGTGCAGCGCACCCTGGAATCGACGTACTCGCCGCCGGCGATAGCCGACGCGCGGGCTCGCCAGGATGCGGTGCTGCTCGAGCGGTTCAAAGGAAAACAGTACCGCTTTGCCGACATCGGTTGCGGCAACGGCTACCACGCGGTTCTGTTCGCTGGGTCGTCGGAGCTCTACCACGGATTCGAGATCTCGCCGGACATGGCCGTCAGGGCACAGGACCGTTGGGAACGCGCCGGCCTGACGAACGCCCACGTATTTGTCGGCGATGTGGCGGAGGCGGACCTGCCGCTAGCGTTCTACGATGTGGCGATGTGCCTCTACTTCACGCCGGGCAATCTGCGCGACAAGTCAGACGACCTGGCGATGTACACTGACGCCTATCTCGACCGCAATCCATATTTCGTGCGCGTGATGTCCCGCTTCATTCGAGCGCTGCGCCGAGGCGGGTCGTTGTATCTCACCGTCTACAGGGACACGCCGGAGACCGAAGCGGCGCAGTTCGACTTCTACGAGAAAACGGGCCAGCATCCGGTCACCCCGCGCGGCGGACGATTCGTCGCAACCGCCGAGGGTTTCTGGTCGGCCCGGTGGACGGAGATGAGCGTGTTGTCGAATCTCGCGGCATGCGGCGTTTCTCCCGGCGACGTGACGTTCACCGAATTGAACGCCATCGCCTGGCTCGTCGAAGCGAAGCCCTCTGCCTGACGCTGGGAGATCGCAGCCGGTACTCGAGAGTCTCTAGTCGTGCCGCAGCGCAACGGTCGGAGCGAGCCGTGCGGCGCGGAAGGCGGGGATGGCTGACGCCAGCAACGAGACGGCTGTGAGAACGCCGGCAACAGACGCGAAAACCATCGGATCGGTCGTGCTCACCTGATAGAGCTGTGAGTCCAGACCGCGGGCGATCGCCAGCGCGGCGGCGGTCCCGATGCCGACTCCCGCCAGCACCGGCACCATCCCGGTACGCAACGCCCAGGCCGCTACGTCGCGTGGCTGCGCTCCCAGTGCGAGCCTGACGCCGATTTCGTTGGTCCGCTGGCCGACGAGAAACGACACCACGCCATACACACCGATCGCCGCCAGAAGCATCGCCAGCCCTCCGAAAGCCCCAACGAGCATCGTCAGGAACCGGGCTGCCGCCACCGCCTCTCCGACGACATCGCCCATTGTGCCGATTCGAGTGAACGGCTGATCGCGGTCTACGGCGCGAATCGCGGTGCGCATCGCCGGCACCAACGCCGCCGGATCCTGCCCCGGTCGCGCTCGGGCGACGATCGTCAGGACTCGACGCGCCATCAAGCGAGTTGGCACATAGATCGCCGGCGGCGAGGCGGTATCGACCTTCGCATAACGCACATCTCCGGCGACGCCGACGATCGTGAGGCGTACTTCTCCCATCTGCAGCTCCTCGCCGAGCGGATCGCGGTCCGGCAAGTAGCGGCGCGCCGCCGCCTCGTTGATCACCACCTCAAACGTCGCGCTGTCGCCGATGTCGCTCGACAGATCGGCCCCGCCCCGTAGGGGTATCCCCATGGTGCGGAAGAATTCGCGCGACACGGGAATCATCTGGGCGACCGGATCCTGCCCCTCCCGCCGCTCGCCTCGAGCGGGAATGGTGAACTCCATCTGCTCGCCGAAGCCCAGAAGTGGTGCGTCCTTCACCATGGCCGCGCTGGCCACCCCCGGAATGGCGCGGACGCGCTCCAGCATTTGCGCGGCGGCCGGCATGTACGTGGCAGAAGTCGGATAGCGGGACGCAGGGATGGTGATCTTGGTGAAGGCAACTCGATCGGCATCGAATCCGAGGTCGACCTGGTTGAGCTGCGCGAAGCTTTTTCCGAGGAGAGCGGCCCCCGCCACCAGTATCACAGCAAGGGCCACCTCCGCACCTATCAGGATGCGTCTGATGGACCCCGCGTGTCCGTCACCGACTGCCCCCCGCCCGCTCGCGCGCAACGCGGGCTCGATATCGTGAAGCCGCTGCAACGCCGGCGCCAGTCCGAAGCCCAGGCCGCACAGCAGCGAGAGCACCAACCCGAAGGCGATCACCAGGCCATCGGGGCGCACCTCCCCCGACCCCGGGAGCCACTCTCCGGCATACGCGGCAACTACTCCGGTGCCCGCCCATGCGAGCGCGACGCCGAGCAGTCCACCGGCCAGTGCGAGCACGAGGTTCTCTATCAACGCCTGCCTGACGAGCCGGCCGCGGTTCGCGCCGAGCGCCGCGCGCAGCGCCACCTCTCGCCGCCGGTGCCACCCGCGCGCCAGCACCAGATTGGCGATATTCGTGCACGCCAGCAGGAGCACCAGTACGACGGCGCCGAACAGTACGAGCAGTCGCGGCCGCGCCGAACCGACGAGATCGTCGCGCAATGGCACCACCGTCGCGTCGGTCCATCCGCCATTGCTGTCGCCGAACTCGTTGGCAAGGCGCTCGGCGACGACTGCGAGATCATCACGAGCGCGCTCGACGCTCACGCCCGGACGCAGCCGCCCCACCACCTGTATCCAGCGCACTCCCCGCACCCGCGGTACGCCGGTGGACGGTACCACCTCGAGCGGCGTCCACAGGTCGATCTCGCTGTCAGGAAAGCGGAGCGCAGCCGGTAGAACGCCGACCACAGTGAACGGAGCGTCATTGAGCCTCACCGTACGCCCTATCAGCGCCGGGTCCGCGCCAAAACGGCCTTGCCACAGCCGGTACGAGAGCATCGCGACCCTTTCCCGTCCGGGCTGATGCTCGTCAGGCAGTATGATGCGTCCCGCGGCGGCCTGCACACCGAGCGTGGTGAAGAAGGATTCGCTCACGTACGCAGTCGCCAGGCGCACCGGCTCCCCTTCATCGGTCAGCGTCAGGCCGGTGGGGAGTGTGCTGTAACCAGCCAGGTCGGTCAACGTGACGTTGCCTGTTCGCCAGTCGGCCAGGTCGGGAATCGAGAGAGGGCCGTGAGCCTCCTCTCGCAAAGGATCGGCGACCCATGCCCGAACAAGACGCTCGGGCTCGGCGAACGGCAGGTCCCGGAGCAGGACGTCGCGCACCACGCTGAAGATCGCGGTGGTTGCTCCGATACCGAGCGCAAGCGTGAGTACGACGATCGCAGCGAATCCCGGCGCGCGACGCGCACCGCGTAAGGCGTAGGCGACATCCCGCTGCAGGTCTGCCGCGCCGGCAACTCCGCGCGCCTGCCGCCCTTTTTCCCTGAAACGCTCTACGCCGCCGAAATCGAGCAGTGCGCGCCGACGGGCTTCGTCAGGCGGCGCGCCCGATCGCTCGTGCCCCGCCGCCTGCATCTCCAGGTGGAATCGCATCTCGGCGTCCATCTCGCGGTCAACCGCCGATTGCCGGAACAGCGCCCGAAGCCTGAGGATGATCGGTTGCACCAGTCGCATCGGCGCCGCCTACGCCGTATCGAGCACGAGCTCGATCGCCGACGAGACCTTCCGCCAGCTCGTCGTCTCCGCAGCGAGCGCGCGCCGTCCCTCGGGGGTGAGCTGATAGTACTTTGCCGCTCGATTGTTCTCGCTCGTGCCCCATGTGGCGCTGATCCACCCCTTGGCCTCCAGCCGGTACAGGGCGGGGTAGAGCGAACCCTGCCCAACCTGCAGGGCATCGCGGGAGAGCTGCTGAATCCGCTGGCTCACACCCCAACCGTGCATTGGCTCGAGCGACAGGGTCTTGAGGATCAGAAGATCCAGTGTTCCCTGAAGAACGTCGCTTCCAGCTTGCGGCACCCCTGACCTCTCTTGTCGAGCGTCAAGGGGAGATTACTGCTTCTCTTGTCGGATGGCAAGGGGAAGCCGCGCTTCCTTCCTGGACGCCAGCCGGGGAGGCGGCCCGGGCTCAATGATCCGGGCCGTTAGCTTCGCCGCCGCCCTTCCAGGCTCGGTGACGAGCATGTCTCCACCCGGCAGGAAGGCGATCGACCAGGGGTTTACGAGTCCTGCGGCGACGGTGACTACACGGTAGTCGTGGTGCGTCGAGCGGTGCGCGGCTTCCTGGGCAAGCAATGAGGCGGGCACGGCCGTCACCAAGCCGAGAGCGAGATGGATCGAAGTCGCCGCAGACGTCATTTGTTCTCCGGTCGCAGTTGTGCTGGAAAATGCCGCTGGGGGCTGGGCCCGTCATCTCGTCGGCGAGGCCGGTCGAATGAGTGCGCCGTAATAAACAGCCGTAAGTGGCGGCAGAATCGTCAATAGCGCCGCACATGCAGGTCGCTCATGGTGCGCATCTCGATCCGGCTCGGCCCTTGCCCAAGTCCGGGCTGGCTAGGCGCTGGCCGGAACATCTGAGCACCATACAGAGTGGCCTGCTGTCGGATTGAGCGTTGTGACGTCGGGCCTGGGCTGACGGTCTCAATGATGATCTCCGGTACAGCACTCGCCTTCTGTGATCACGGTCACAGTTGCGACCGCGTGTCACCGGAATTGCAACGGCTGTGACACCCAGTGGGGACAGCGTCTGATGCTCGGCGTTAGGACAAAATGGCCGAAGCGATTGCAGCAGAGCAGGATGGAGATTGCACTGACCGAAGCAACGCAGCGGCGCGAAGCATGATACATAGGAATGTCACGCGCCGTTGGCGAATGCTGGCTTCGTAAACCGAGACCGAGGGAGAACGACGATGGATTTGTTCAAGAAGATTCGTGGGGTGGTGACCGGTACTTCGGGCGAAGACCAGGAATGGATCGCCGTTGACGGCGTGGGCGATACGGCGGAGTTGCTGCGCGTCATTGCGCGGACAATGCCGTCTGGCGCGCTGCTCAATATCGTAAAGCCGCGGAACGCCGAGGTTGAAAGATTTCTGCAGGCCAACAAGACGGGAGCCTCGAACGTCGAAGAAGGCGACTACTACATCTCCATGTCAGGAAGCGCCGTGACACAGCTCGCCGAGCTGGTCGGTTACATCGGCCGAGAGCCTGCGTTCGGCGCAGTGCTTGTCACGCTGGATGGGGGCAATCTCCTCGAGGCGTACCGCCGTGACTCAAACGAGGATGTCGTGTGGCTGAGCTCGTCGCTGGCATCTGACATGCTATCCCGGGCACGAGAGGGTCTCAATACCATCGCGGAAAACGGTGCGGCGGCTTCGCATACGCCCGCGCTGCGGGCACGTTCGGCGTAACCGAGGCGATCGGCACGAGTGGCGGGTGGTAGCCGGAAATGAGAATTGCGAGTTGCGAAAAGCACGAGTCCGTAAGTCTCGGGATTGACGCGGCGCCGGACCCCGGCGCCGCGTGTCGCATCCGGGCTCGGCGGGCCCGGGCAAGTGCATAACGCCACCGCTGACGGGCCGCGATCCGGGATTTTACGAGTGCGAATTGCGAATTGCGAAGAGGCCAATTAGCACGTGTAGCTCAGCATGCGTAGAGATTCTCGAGTTTTACCCCCTCTCGCCCTTCGCACTTCGCACTTGGCTTCCGGTTTGGTTTTCCTGCAGGCGCGGCATTGCATCGCGCCATGGCGATAAGCATACTCC
>JBPCLX010000093.1:0-4101 GCA_051002815.1 Gemmatimonadaceae bacterium | reverse complement strand
GCCGGAGCCTAACGTCCCGCCGCGGCGGGCTCGGCCTTCGGCAGCAGTACGGTGTCGATCACGTGGATCACGCCGTTGGAGGCGACGATGTCCGCGGTGACGACCTGTGCACCGTTCACGTACACCTTGCCATTGCGCAGCACGATGTCGAGGGGCTGACCGTTGACCGTCGATGGCTTGGCCCCGTTCGCCTTCACGATCTCGCCCGACATCACCTTGCCCGACACAACATGGAAGGTGAGGATCGAGGACAGCTGCTCGGTGTTCTCCAGAAGCCCTTCTACCGTTCCGGCGGGGAGCTTGGCAAACGCGGCATCGGTCGGAGCAAATACGGTGAACGGTCCGGGGCCCTGCAGCGTCTCGGCAAGTCCGGCGGCCTTCACCGCCGCGACCAGCGTGTTGAAGTTGCCGGCTTCGACGGCAACCTGCACGATGTTCTTCATTGGCTTCTTCTCCTGTTTGGCGTATTGCGCCGACACGAGCGTCGGCAGCACCAGCATCGCGGCGACGGCGGCGATGGTCCTGCGCATGTTGGTCTTCATGATCGTTCCCCTCTGAGTTGTCGCGGTTTGCCCCACTGGCCGGTGCCCTTGTCCGACACACGGTCGCCTTCGGGTTACTGTTGTCCAGCAATTGTCGAGGAACAATGGTCGGTTGTAGATCGAATGTCAAGGTTCATAGGGCGAAATATTTTGACATTCGATAGACGATTGCCCAAATTGCTGTAATGAAAGCACTTGGGCCGACACTAGAGGCCAGACACCCGATCGCCGTCGTCGCCGACCGGACCGCACTTTCCCAGGACGTGCTGCGCGTCTGGGAGCGGCGGTACGGCGCCGTCCAGCCTGCTCGCGGACCGGGCGGCCAGCGCCGCTACACCGATGACGACATAGAGCGCCTGACGATGCTGCATGCGGTAACCGCCGCTGGACGCAGCATTGGACAGGTCGCCACGCTTCCCCTCGAAGCGCTCGCGGCTCTGGCCGAGGAAGACCGAGCCGCTCGGGCGCGCCGCGCTTTCCCCGCGCCGGCGGGCCACGATGCCGACGGCATCATAACGAGTGCACTTGCCTTCGCCCGAGCGCTCAATGGGGCGCGGCTCGAGGAAGGGCTGCGCCGCGCGGTCGCTCTCATGGGCGTATCGGCGTTCCTGGATGGCGTTGCCGCTCCTCTGCTCCGGCGCGCCGGAGACGAGTGGCACGCCGGACGCATGTCGCCGGCGCAGGAGCATCTGCTGTCGTCGGTGCTGCACGACATCATTCTGGCCACGATGCGGTCCTTCTCGGCGGACGACCGCGCGCCGCGCATCGTCGTGGCGACGCTGGCCGGTGAACGGCACGTGATCGGCGCGGCGCTCGCCGCCGCAATCGCCGCGATGGAAGGCTGGCGCGTGATCTATCTGGGCGCCGACCTTCCGGCGGGAGAAGTCGCGTCTGCTGCGCGGAGCGCCGGCGCGAGGGCCGTGGCCGTCAGCGTTGTCTACGTCGAGGACCGCCAGCGAGTGCTCGACGAGCTTCGTGCATTACGATCGCAGCTCCCCGCTGACGTCAGCATCATTGCCGGCGGTGCCGGAGCCGAATCGCTCGCCGTCGACCTCGCGAGAATGGGAGCGCGCACGGCATCCAACCTCGATGGCTGGCTCGTCGAGCTGCGCGCGGACGCCGGCGCCGACGTCGCATAGCATGGACGCGAACTCCGCCTCGCGTCCGCTGATCCTGGTGACCGGTGCCAGCGGATACATCGGGGGACGGCTGGTGTCCGCTCTGCACGACCGTGGCGAGCGGGTGCGTTGCATGGCGCGTCGTCCCGATGAACTGCGGGCGCGGGTGGACCCGGGAGTCGAGGTCGTGCCTGGCGACGTACTCGATCCGGCGTCGCTGACGAAGGCGCTGACCGGAGTCGACATCGCCTTCTTTCTGGTTCACGCCATGGCATCACGCAGTGGATTCGAGCTGCAGGAGCGTGAGGGCGCCGACAACTTCGCTCGTGCCGCACGCGAAGCCGGTGTCCGGCGCATGATCTATCTGGGTGGGCTGGGTAGCGAGCGCGCTCTGTCGGCGCACCTGGCGAGCCGTCAGGAGGTCGGCCGTGTGCTGCGCGAGAGCGGCGTGCCAACCATCGAGTTCCGTTCGTCGGTCATCATCGGTTCGGGCAGCGTCTCGTTCGAGCTCGTCCGCGCCCTCGTGGAGCGGTTGCCGGTAATGCTCACGCCGCGCTGGGTGAGCCAGGCTACTCAGCCGATTGCCATCGAGGATGTGATCGCGTATCTCGTGGCATCGATCGACGTAACGTTAGGTGAGAGCGCCGTCGTCGAGATCGGCGGTGCCGATCGTGTTTCCTATCGAGACCTGATGCTGGAGTATGCCGCGCAACGCGCTCTGCGACGCATGTTCATCTCCGTGCCGATGCTTACGCCATGGCTTTCGAGTCGCTGGCTTGGCCTCGTCACGCCCGTATATGCGCGCGTGGGGCGGAAGCTCATCGATGGCTTGCGGAACGAGACAGTCGTCACCTCATCGCGAGCCGCCGAGTTGTTCCCGCAAATCCATCCGCGGGGCATGCGTGAGGCTATCCGCCGAGCTCTCGTGAACGAAGATAGGAAGTTCGCGTCGACACGGTGGTCCGACGCGCTTTCGTCGGTCGGAAGCGAGCAGCCATGGGGCGGCGTGCGCGAAGGGTCGCGCCTCGTTGATTCCCGGGAGTCCACCGTAGCGGTCGCTCCGGCCGTGGCGTTCCGGGCGATAGAGCGAATAGGCGGCACGACTGGATGGTACTACGGCGATCGGCTCTGGCGCGCGCGGGGTCTCGTCGATCTGCTCGTCGGCGGCGCCGGACTGCGCCGCGGACGTCGCGATCCCGCTACGCTGTTTCCCGGTGACGCTCTCGACTTCTGGCGTGTGGAAGCGGTCGAGCGGGATCGCCTGCTCAGGCTTCGCGCCGAGATGAAGCTGCCCGGCCGTGCCTGGCTGCAGTTCGAGGTGGATGGGAGTGATAGGCACAGCGTAATCAGGCAGACGGCCATCTTCGAACCTCGGGGACTGTCCGGGCTGATGTACTGGTATGCGCTGTATCCAGTACACCGCCTGATCTTCGCCGGCATGTTGCGCGGCATCGAGCGGGCGGCGGGGCGTTAGGTACACCTGCGCTCATATTTTACGGCTGTCGTACGCCCAGTGCAGCAACGCCTGGCGCTGGCGCCGCCGGCAGTCGAGGTCGCCGTGTTCGCACCCCTGCCTGACCTGGGCGACGTGCCGCGTCATCTGCCGCCAGCGGCGAATCTGGCGTTCATCGTCGAGGCATCGGCGTCCGCGGTAGTAACGGCAGTACCACTGGAACCACCCGCGCGGATCCTCGTGGTAGATCCATCGCTTCCGGCGCCACACGGCGAGAGGTTGAGAGGCGTTTACGCCGAAGTAGTTGAGCGCCGGATCGCGGCGTTCCGGTGACAGCCTGGCGCGCTTGAACCAGCTGGCTGGAAACTCCGCCGCGCAGTCGGTCATGTACTTCCCCCCGAACACGCCTAACCGCAACAGATCGGCCGGCGTGAGCTCGGGACGGAACCGGGGATCGAAGTTGCGCCCCGCCGGCTCGGTGAGCCAGTAGGTGTAGCCGTGCTGCATGCGGTCGTTGACCGTGATCCGTCTCATACTGCTCAGAGTCTTTGTGATTTGTCGTTGGGGAGCGAAAACTCAAAGCGCCGCCTATCTGAACACGATGGACGGCGCCCTGAGCAATGCGCAAACGCGGCTATCGGGACTTCTCGCCTGATTCCTTCTGGGACAGCGCACTCGCGGCCGCGGACCTGGAGCTCTCACTCGTGCGGCCATCGCGCAGTGTATCCGACGCATTGCTTGCCGCTGCGGATGAGGTTTCCTTGCCCGGCGCATGGCGTTGTGACATGGCACTTCCGGCGGCGGAGTTCGAGTTGTCGCCGGTAGCATCGTCTCGCAACGTCTTCGACGAATTCGACGCAGCCTTGGAGCCGGTTTCCTTACTCTCTGCCATTAGACCTCCTTGAATGAGCCGATATGAGAGGGGTGCAACAGACGTGCCGAATTCCTCCAGAACGACCGACGATACAGGAGTTCCACGCTGCCCCGC
>JBPCLX010000092.1:0-5021 GCA_051002815.1 Gemmatimonadaceae bacterium | reverse complement strand
TCGCCGTCGTCGTACCTGACAATCCAGAGCAGATGACGGCCTATCGACTGGAGTTCCTGCGTCGAATGGCCGAGTCGGCCGGACTGCGGCTCGAAGGTGCGCCCATTCCAGGGCTCTGGTCGGGATCGTCAGAACGCTGGGTCGGGGCGCAGGATCTGATAGTACTCGTCAACGCCTGATTGGCGACTGCTCCTGCTGCGCAACACGCAACATTCTCAGCTCTACTAGCGAAACAGCGCCTCGCGCTGCCAAGGAGCTACGGGAGCCGGCTCCTGCCTGGCTCCGTTTTCGATGCCAGCCCGAGTCCTCGTACGATCGTTCCCGTAGTGATCAGCTGTCCGGTATGCCGCTGCGTGTGTTCGGCTATGTGGAACAGCAGCCCACCCACTGTGCTCGGGAGATTGCCGCGCCCCACACCTCGCGGCTCGGCGGCCGAGTCCGAAGTCGTAGCGCGGATAGCGTCGAGGGCTCTGGCAATGGAAGATACAGCCCTGCGCGCAAGGATCGGTGCGCGAGCGGGGGGATCTCCGGGTATCCCCTCCTCGGCGAGCGCCTTACGCTGCACTTCGTCGAGTTGCTCCCCTCGGGCGTATGTCAGAAGGCGGTCAATGCTGCCGGTGATGTGCTGCAGATGGAATCCGGCCGACGCCGCACCGCCCGGCCGAACCCAAAGCTCGTCGACCGTCAGCGGGTCCGTGACTCGCTCGATGTCCTCTGCCGACTGAAGCAATGCATGCGCCGCCGGCTGCAGCACAGGTATGACGCCTGGAAGCGGGCCGCGCAGCCAGACTTCGGGGAGAGGAGTAGTGTTGCGCTCGCTCATGATCGATAGTTCCGCACATGCACCATCGATGTAATGGGGCTGAAGTATTGCCAGGCTGAAACGAGTATGACTGTGATCCCGAGATGTAAGTATGAAGATAATTGCCAACGACCAGGCACGAATGTCAATCGATTGCGAGTCTGGCACGCGGCTCGCTACACAAGCGGCATCACCTCCGCCGCAAACCGCTCCATCTCCTCGTATTGTGGGCTGCACTGAAGGAGAAGCAGATCCAGCCCGGCTACCTCGAAATCGCGGATCCTGTCGGCAATCTGCTCCGGCGTGCCAATCAGGCCGGCGCGAAGGCCACGGTTCGAAACTGAATAGTCTTCCAGGCTCACCTGCCGCTCGAGCTTCGTGTTGCTGATCCAGTCCTGGTAGTTGCCGTAGCCGGCGGAACCAGGAGACACGTTCGTTATGCGCTCCAGTTCACGCTGGGCTTCTCGCTCCGTGTTGCGAACGATGACGAACGCCGCCATTCCGTACTGCATCGAGGGCAGAGAAGCATCCGCGGCGCACCGGCGGCGGCGCATGTCGAGGATCCTGGCGGCGACCGGCTCGACCGGGTCTCCGTGCATCACGTAGGCGTCGCAGCGCGCCGCGATCAACCGCTTGGCCGCTTCCGATTCTCCGCCGGCGTAGAGAGTCGGGCGGGGGGTACTCACTGGTTTCGGCTGCAGCACGTTCTCATCGACCGAGTAGAAGCGCCCCGAGTAGCTGAACCTTGGCTCGCTCCAGGCGCCGTCGAGCACCTGGAGCCACTCCTCCGTGCGCGCGTAACGGTCCTCGTGCTGGTCGAACTGCACGCCATAACGCCGCGCCTCGTCGGCCCACCACGAGGAGACCACGTTGAGCGACAACCGCCCTCCGGAGATCCGGTCGATGTTGGCCGCATGCTTCGCGAGAATCGCCGGTGCGTGAAAGGTCGGGCGCACTGCCACCATGAGCTCGAGCCGTTCGGTGACCGCCGCCAGCGCCGCCGCGGTTGACCACGCATCGAGCGATGGAGCGTCGATGCCCTTGATGTCGTTCAGAAACAGCTCGGCAATGAGCGTAAGATCGTAACCGATCTGCTCGCTCCGACGGGCGAGGCGCGAGACATAATCCCAGCTGGCATCCATTCCCTCATCGGGAACGTTGCGCAGCCAGCCGCCGAACACGGGGAGCCAGTATCCGTACCTCATGGTCAGCCTCGCCGGGATGTGTTAGACACCGCCGACAACGCGCTGACCTGGATACCCACCCCCGCGGGGGAACGCCGCGGTGCACCCTTGTCCACCGCAGGGAGCCTGTCTCCCCTCGCGGCGACGCTCCGCGACGCCTCGTGATCCAGCGCAGAAAGCCTGCTTCCCGCCGCGACGGCCAGCCTCGACTCGAGGTAGTCCACCAATCGCGCGTGAGGATCGAAACCGACCACGTTCACGGCATCGGCGACGAAGTTGGAAAGCGCGTTTATGTCGTAGAAATAGTGCTCGCCATCCCGATCATCGATCAGGTACTCGATCCCTCCTACGTCGAGGCCCGTCCGCCGGGCTATCGACTCAACCTGACGGATGATGTGCGCCGGCGGATCTGCCCGCTCCACGCGCATGCCGTTCTTCGGCGCATCGAGCGCGCACGCACCGCGTATGAGCGACTGCCCATCGGTCGTTTGGCAGATGTCTGCCGGACAAAGGTTGAACCCCTCGGCCGGATACACGTTGATGGCGTAGATGTATTTTCCACCGAGAGTCTCGACACGGATGATGTGACCGTCGCGGAGCGGCGCGTGCTCCTGCACGAGCGCGGTGCCATCGACTCCGAAGTCCAGCGCCCCCTCAGCCGCGGCGAGGGCAAGCTCCTCCTCGCTGCCGAAGCTCGTGATGCCGGCGCCGCTCCCTCCGATGTTCGCCTTCACCAGAACCGGGTAGCGGAGTGCGCGCGCGGCTTCAACGGTCCTCGCGGGATGATTCACCACGCGTGTCCTTGGGTACGGCAGGCCAAGCTCCTCTAGAACCCCGAGCTGCAGTGCCTTCGAAATCTCGACTTCGTAAGGCGCTGCGCCATTGACCACCGGCACACCGAGCCGTGAGAGATGTCGCAGCCAGTCGAGCGTATGAAAGGTGGTCTGCGAGTGACCGCGCAGATATGCCGACGGCGAGGCGCGGTTGAACACGAGCGAGTACGGCACATCTCGCTCGGCCGGATCGTACATGTGCGCCGAGGCGTCGAGCCGCACGTATGGAATTCCGCGCGAATCGAGCTCGGCGAACAGTGGACGGAACCAATCGGGATGCTCGTGGAAAATGGCGAGAGACGGCATAGGGCTAGGGGCTAGGGGCTAGGGGCTAGGGGCTAGGGGCCAGGGGAGTCGAGTCCGCTCCTGTTCCCAGTCTCCTGGCCGCAAAAAGATGCCGCCCCGGTTCGTGAGAACCGGGGCGGCGGGCGGACAGCGAACGAAATCGCGTCGCGTTACATGCGCACTCCAGAACCCTCACGGACCAGTCGGCCGGTGATGAGACACATGCACATCGTACACATGAGGGTGTGGGGGGCGCGGAGCATCATGAATGGAACGTAGCATGATTGTACCACCCGTCAACCCGCCGTGGATCCCTTTCGCGATGCGCCAAAGGGTGCGTATTTGGCGGCATGGTCCGAGCCGACTTGCATGTATGCGCAACCCGCTGGGCACTGCTGTGCGTCACGCTTCTGATTGCTGCAGAGCCGGTGCGCGCACAGCAGACCGATCTGCCGGTCCGCCTCATTCCGCTGCCTGAATCCGTCACGCGAGGTGTCGGCGAGTTCATCCTCGCGGATCCGGTGCGAATAGTCGTCTACGCCCCGAGTAAGCGGCTCGGCGAGGTTGCCGGGTTTCTTTCCCGGGTCATCCAGCTTCGGACAGGTTTTCGGGTAGCCATCGACTCCGATAGAGGAGCGGGTTCGACGATCGTGCTCGACGAGCACGCTGTCCTTCCTAACGACGAAGGATACGAACTCGCCGTCGCGCCCAACCAGGTGAGAATAAGTGCGGCCACCCCTGAGGGAGTATTCTGGGGAGTGCAAACCTTTCGGCAGCTGCTTCCGCCCGAGTTCGAGGACTCGGCTGGGGCGCGCCGTCCATCATGGTCGATTCCATCTGTAGACATTCTGGACAGCCCGCGATTTGCCTGGCGAGGAAGCCTGCTCGACGTCGGGAGACATTTCTTCCCGGTCGAATTTGTGAAGCGCTACATCGATCTCCTGTCACGCTACAGGATGAACGTGCTGCACTGGCATCTGACGGAGGACCAGGGCTGGCGTATCGAGATTCCGCGATACCCCAGGCTCACCGAGGTCGGAGCATGGCGAACGGAGGCCGACGGCTCGACTTACGGCGGCTACTACACCCAGTCGGAGATTCGAGAGGTGGTCGAGTACGCCCGCCAGCGAAATGTCACCGTGGTGCCGGAGATCGAGATGCCAGGCCACTCGCAGGCAGCAATCGCGTCGTATCCTGAGCTAGGCTGCACCGGTGAACCAGTTCCCGTCGCCATCGCTTGGGGTGTAATGAAGGAGATCTACTGCGTAGGCAACGAGCGTACGTTCAGCTTTTTGGAGGACGTGCTCGATGAAGTCATGGCGCTTTTTCCATCCAGGTACATCCACATCGGCGGCGACGAGGTACCGAAGGATCGGTGGAAGAGCTGTGCCTCGTGTCAGGCGCTGATGCGGCGTGAGGGATTGAAGGACGAGTCGGAGCTGCAGAGCTGGTTCATTCGACGCATAGAGCGCTACCTCCATCGGCACGGCCGGAAGCTCATCGGATGGGACGAGATACTGGAGGGAGGCCTGCCGGGGAACGCGACCGTTCAGGTGTGGCGGGACACCGGGCACGTCACCACAGCCGTCAGGCTGGGCAACGCTGTCATCGTTTCCCCGACCAGCCATGCCTACTTCGATGCAAGTCCGCGCAACATTCCACTGGAGCGCGTTTACGAGTTCAATCCTGTGCCGGAGGGCCTGGATTCAGTCGAGGCAGGACTTGTGCTGGGCGGGGAAGCGAATTTGTGGACCGAGTACATCACGACTTCCAACTTCGATCTGATGGCCTTTCCGCGGTTGCTCGCCATGGCCGAAGTGCTCTGGAGCCGGGCTCCGCGGGACTATCAAGGGTTTCTCGGTCGATTGCGCGACGGGCACTATCCGCGCCTTCGCGCGCTGGATGTCGGCGTCGGAC
>JBPCLX010000091.1:0-2668 GCA_051002815.1 Gemmatimonadaceae bacterium | reverse complement strand
CGACTATCGCGTTGTATTTCTCGCGCCGGGTCTTGTAGATCAGGTCCTGACGATCGTCACGCACGACCGGCTTGTTGGTCGGAATGACCGCCACATCGAGCTTGTAGATCTGATGAAACTCGGCCTCTTCCGTCTCCGCCGTACCGGTCATCCCGGCCAGCTTCTCGTACATGCGGAAGTAGTTCTGGATGGTGATGGTCGCGAGCGTCTGCGTCTCGCCCTTCACCTGAACTCCTTCCTTCGCCTCCACCGCCTGGTGAAGCCCCTCCGACCACCGCCGACCCGGCATCGTACGGCCGGTGAATTCGTCGACGATGAGCACCTGTCCGTCCTGCACCACGTAGTTCACGTCGCGCTCGAACAGCGTGTGCGCGCGAAGCAGCTGGTGGATGACGTTCAGCCGCTCGCTCGTGACCGCGTAGTCGCGCTCGAGCGCGGCCCGCTGATCCAGCTTTTCCTGCGGCTCGAGATTGGGATCGTGCTCAATGCGCACGACCGCTTCGGACAGGTCGGGAAGCACGAACGCCTGCTGGTCGGTGGGGGACATATACTCGATCCCCCTGTCCGTCAGGTGCACCGTGTGCCCCTTTTCGTCCAGCACGTACAGCAGGCGTTCCTCTATGTCCTTATGCCGCTGCTTGGACTGCGGCAACTTGCGATCGGCGATGTGGTCCAGCTCCGTCTTCTGCACGAGCGTCTTCACACCCGTTTCCTGCAGGACTTTCAGCAGCCGCCTGTTCTTCGGCCCACCGAGCTGCGCCTGATAGAGGGCAAGCCCCGCTGCATCAGCGTCTTCGTCCTCGAGCGCCTTTTCTCCCTCGGCCACCAGTGCATTCACCACATCGCTCTGCGCTCTTGCCAGGCGGGTGACTGCGGCGTTGTACTCCCGGTACTGCATGTCGCTCTCGTTGCCGACCGGCCCCGAGATGATGAGCGGAGTGCGCGCCTCATCGACCAACACCGAGTCGACTTCGTCGACGATCGCGTACCAGTGCGGCCGCTGCACGCGCTGGTCGAGCGAGACGACCATGTTGTCGCGCAGGTAGTCGAAGCCGAATTCGTTATTGGTGCCGTAGGTGATGTCGCAGTGATAGGCAGCCCGGCGCTCGGGAGTTCCCGGCTCGGTATCGTCGAGGCACCCGACCGTCAGGCCAAGGTAGGTGAAGATGTGCCCCATCCATTGCGAGTCGCGGCGTGCCAGGTAGGAGTTCACCGTGACAAGGTGCGCGCCACGCCCCGGCAGAGCATTGAGGTAGAGTGGCAGCGTGGCGACCAGCGTCTTGCCCTCACCGGTCGCCATCTCACCGATCTTCCCTTCATGCAGCTCGTAGCCACCAACGAGCTGCACGCGGTACGGGATCATGTCCCAGGTAATCTCGTGACCGGCAACCCCGACCTCGGTTCCGAAGAGCCGGCGGCAGGCCTCACGAACTGTGGCGAACGCTTCGGGGAGGATCTCATCCAGCGTATCGCTGATTACCTCGCGCAGCTTTCCCTCGAGTCCGCCGCGACCATCCGCGCCCTGCAACTCGTTATCGATCTCTTCGCGCTCGGCGGCATCGGCCGTGACGTGCTTGCGCTGCTTGAGCTCCGCCAGCTCCGCCTCGATCTCGCCGGTGCGCTCGCGCAGGATCGCCCGAAACTTCTCGGTCTGGCCGCGCAGCTCGGCCTCCGAGACGGTCTTGAGGCGCTCGTACTCCTCCTCGATCGTATCGATGATCGGCGTGATTCGCTTCAATTCGCGATCGTGCCGCGAACCAACGATCTTGCCCAGAATCGACTTCAGCATTGCAGTTGTCCTCTATCGGTACAGTCCCGCCGCGGCGATGTACCGCGCGACGGCGTCCGTTACGAACCCATTGATCGGTAGTCGCCGGCTGATGCGCATGCGTACCTCGGTGGACGACAGGTCCACCCGGCGGCTCGGCAGCCGAACCGCCGGAAACACGGGCGGCGCCGACTCCTCCCCGGCGCCGCGATCCAGCACGACGATTTCGGCCAGTTCCGGGAGGCGCTCCGCCTCACGCCACTGCGGCAGCTGCTCTACCAGATCGGCACCGATGAGGAGAAAACGACGCGCGTCGGGGTGCTGCCGCGCGAACTCGGTCAGCGTCTCGATCGTAAAAGATAACCCGTCCCGCTCGATTTCCAGTCGATCGACCGCGAATCGGAGATCTCCCGCAACCATGTGCTCGAGCATCTCTGCCCGCTGGAGCGCGGTTGCATGGACGTCGTAGCCCTTGAACGGCTGCTGCCCCGCCGGAATCCAGATCAGCGTGTCGAGACGCAACGCCTCGAAGGCGTCGCTCGCTGCCAGTAGGTGCCCTACGTGCGGAGGGTCGAACGTTCCACCGAACAGTCCGAGCCGCACCGTTCGCTATTCCGGGGTCGTGGCCGTTGTGGCCGAAGCGCCGCACAGCTCTCGCACTGCCTGGTCAGCCGGGTATTTGCCGTGCAGCGTTGCACACGTTTCCTCGGCATCCTCGCGCCAGTTCTCCTCGCGAAAGGCCTCGACCATGCGCAGCAGGGCCGCCTTGGCCGTGGGCGTCTCGGGGTACGTATCAACGACCTCGCGGAAATAGATCACCGCCGAGTGATTTCCGTTCCGGCGCATGTAGAACATACCGTTGTTATAGATCTTCTGAGCGAACTTGTCGTTCAGGGCGCC
>JBPCLX010000090.1:0-2554 GCA_051002815.1 Gemmatimonadaceae bacterium | reverse complement strand
TCGGCTGTTCGCTCCACCGGATTGCCCGCAGCCGCGAGCGCATCGAGCGCGGCGTTCGCATCGGTGAGCGATCCGAGAAGCATTTCCCACTCGAGGAGCTGAGCGTCGTCAGGCGAGGGAGTTGACGCATTTGGACCAGCCCACGTGTTCACGCCAAGGTGATGGTGGTAGCCGCCCGCGGACAGAAACAGGGCGCGGGGATAGCTCCACACCACCTTGTCGAGCCCGAGAGCCTCGTGATAGAACAGCGAGGCCCGCTCAATGTCGCCGACGTGGAGGTGCACGTGTCCGATGCGCGTACCCGCCGGCATCCCAGTCCATGGTGCGCCTCCCGAGGTGCGAAGTAGGTCGTCGAAATCGAGAGGCAGCGTCGACATGACGAGTTGCCGGTCCTGTGCTCGCCATTCCGCACGCGGTCTGTCTGAATAAACTTCAATGCCGAGTCCGTCCGGATCGCTGAGATACACCGCCTCGCTCACGAGGTGATCGGACGAGCCAGCGGGAATCCGTTTCGACGCCAGGTGCGCGATGAACCCTCCGAGTGATGCTCGATCGGGAAGGAGGATCGCGTAATGAAAGAGACCGAGGCGGCCGCGAGGCGGAACGGGGTGCGCCCCGGCCCGCTCAACGAGCTCGATGATCGCAGCCTCATCGCCAGGCGTGCCTAGCGTTGCCGCAGCTCCGGACTGTCGAAGCACGCTGAAGCCCATTATCGATTGATAGAACTCGAGGGAGCGACCGAGGTCCGCCACCTGCAGACGAACGCTGCCAGGTCGCGCGTCGCTCGGCAGCCGATATGTCGGTGCCCGAATCCCGTAGTCGGGACCCGCGAAGCTCACGGTCGAAGATTGCGCTGCGTGGTTGCCCATGGCTCTGCTGTTGTTGCGGCGAGGCGATCGCGGCTTGTGGGTTGTCGGCGTACGCCTGGTCGGAAACTCGAGGAGCGATCGCCCCTCAGCCGGACTTCGGCGCCAGGTCCACTCGGTAGAACCGGCTCAGCTGGGTGTAGAGTTCCGGATGCCGCTTGCGGAGTAGCCGCGGCTGCTCGAAGAATGCCTCCGTCGCGACGGCAAAAAACTCCGCCGGGTCGGTCGCTCCATACTCGTCCAGAATGCTCAGGTGTGGGGTTTCTCGCAGCCGCTCGTACTCGGCGCGGAGTGCGCGCGCCCATGCAGCGTAGTCGCTGCGGCGGTCGAGAACCGGGACGCCGTCTGCGGCACCGTCCTCTGTATCCAGTTGGTGGGCGAACTCATGCAGAATCACATTACTGCCGTCGTTCACATCGCGCGCCTCGGAGCGGGCGGAATCCCACGCCAGCACGAGTGCGCCTCGCTCCCACGACTCACCTAACCTTTCTTCCTCGCCTTCGCTGACGATGCCGCCTTCATGATGCTCGCTCACCGGCGCACGATAGGCGCCGGGGTACACCAGCACCGAGTAGAGGCCGGGATAGTAGTCCGCCTTGCGGCCGAGGAGGAGCAGCCCCGCGTGAGCTGCGATGGTGACGCGCATCTCGTCGGTGATCTCGAGTCCGCCACATCCTTCGAAGTGCTTCTCGTCGAGCAGCACCTGCACGTGCCCGCGGAGCTCTGCTTGCACCTCAGGCGACAGCCGGGCGTAGATAGGCACGTTGCGCTCGAGAATGACTCGCCAGCCGTCGGGGAATGGCTGCTGACTGACCCGGGCTCGTCGCCGCCGGCGAAAGAATCCAGTCAATTGCTGCCTTTTCGCGGCGAGACTGGCTGTCGGGCGTAACTACATCCGGGGCACGAGCATGATGTGCGCCTTGGGCGTTCCGGGGTACATGATCCACGGCGCGCCTTGTACGGGCTTGGCGGACAGCCCCGTCGATTCTGGCGTCGCCCCGGAGATGTAGATCACGAAGAGGGAGCGTGCACCCGGTGCCGTTCCTGTTGCCGCGTCGAACGCCCCCGCCGGTCCGCTTAACGAGTAGAGCGCAGCCGGATGGGATGGCATGACCAGTTTACCCGCCTTCACTTCGGCGAACCTTACCGTATCGACCTGATCGCCGGTGGTTCCTTGCGCGCGGAGCGCTCGCCCACGCGCCATGAACGGCTCGAGGGACTCATGGTAGCACGCGACGTGGAACTGTTGCTGTGCCGGGTCGCTGGCCAGGCAATTGAAAGGGCCGGAGCCGGTACGCAGAGTCACGAGTCCTTTCTCGTTCGGCCGGTACCCCATGACCCGTGCGCCCTCCCGGAACTCTACTGGGAGAGGAAGCACGGCAGCGGCAATCTGCTGCGCCTCGGCGGGGGGAGTTGCCACCGCGCCCTGCGACTGCGCGGAAACGGGGACCGTCGTGGCAGCGAGGGCGAGTACCGATGCGAACCGGTGAAGATGCTTCATACAGGGCGACTCCGGAATACGTGTATGTGTGATTGTGGCTACGCTTGATACAGAAACCGCCTAACCCTGGGCGAAGCGCTTGCGCGTCCGTTCCCGAGCCTTGATCCGTTCCTCCTCCCGATTGCGCGGCGCCGTGGTCGTTCTGAGAGAATGAATAAGGCGGTTTGCTGCCTCCGTCACTTCTTCC
>JBPCLX010000089.1:0-6776 GCA_051002815.1 Gemmatimonadaceae bacterium | reverse complement strand
CTGCCGCTTCGACTTCTCCCACCGCAGCGGAATGCCCATCGGGCTCCTGCCAGCCAGCGAGCCTCCACTCATGACCTTCGGCTCCTCGACGGTGATGAATGCGCTCGGATCCCAGGTGTGCACTATTTTCACGACGTCGTCGAGATGTTGGCGCTGCACCACCGAAGTGATCACCTCGACGCGTCCTTCGCGCCCGAATGCCGGGATCTCGGTGGCTCCGTAGCCGCGATCGCGTAAGGCTTCGGCGATTTCGACTCCGCCGTATTGCGACACTATGCGTACCGCGGAGTATCCGTAGGCGAGTGCCTGCTCGATCGAGATGCCGATGAAGGTCCCCGCTCCGAATCCCGCCGCATAGCCCAGAACGTGCCAGACGCTGTCCAGATGCCGGATGGCGTGGCCAACGGCGAAGATCCAGATCAGCGCCTGAAAGAACCCGAGTATCGCCGTAATACCGCGCCTGCCGCGGACGGCGAGGATCACACGCATCGTATCGAGCGAAACGTCGACGATGCGCAGACCGAAAATGAGTAACGGCCCCCACGGGAGGGCGAACAGCTCGGCGATTGTCACGGGTCAACTGGAAACATAGCGAACCTGACAACTACGGGAAATGGGAAAAGGGAAAGGGAAACGGCGGTAGAAGTCTTTCGCTCAGCCACATTTCCCTTTCCCATTTCCCGTTTCCCGCTGTTATTTATTCCGTCACTCCCGCTTCGCGTTCCGCGCGGTGAGCCTGGCGAGCCTCGCGCTCCAGCTCCGCCACTCGCAGTGCCAGCGCTTCGACGCGCTCGGTGAGCGCGGGTACGGGCGTCGGCGCATTCGGCAGCTTAACGGCACGACGCGGCCAGAACGTCTTGATCAGCGCGATGCCGAACAGAAGGAGCAGCACCAGCTGCGCGAGAACCGTCTCCACCGTGGCGAAGATGCCGAGCGCGGGGATCTCGGGGAAACCGGGAAGAAGCGTTATCGGCACCGCGTTTCCTTCCTGCAGCTCCCGGATTCCCTTCCCCATGAAAACGAATGCCATGTAGTACAAGAGCACGCTGGTAACGGCGAAGAACGGACGCAACGGTATACGCACACCGAATCGATAGAACAGTGTGAATATCACCGCCAGCACCGCGGAACCGACGACGATGCCTAACGCGATCGGCAGCATGACGTGCGTCCCTTCGTTGAACAGCGCCTGGTAGAACAGCGCCGTCTCCGCTCCTTCACGGTATACCGCGAGAAACGCAACGAGGGCCAGCGCCCGGCTTCCGCCGTGAGAGAGCGCGGACTCGACCTTTTCTCTGATGAACTGCTGCCACCTCGCCGCTTCCACCCTCGAGATGAGCCAGTAGCTGACCGAAAACAGCACCGCGACCGCGACCAGCATGGTCACGCCCTCGATGATCTCCCGGGTAGCCGGCAGCGCGCGCAGTACGGTGTGCAGAATCACCGCGGTAGCGGCCGAGGCCGCGATCGCCAGCGCACACCCGATCCAGATGCCGCGCAAGCGGTTGCGATTGCCCGTCCTGATGAGAAACGCGACCACCGCGCCAACAACCAGGATCGCCTCGACGCCCTCTCGCAGTATGATCAGAAACGACTGGAAGAATGCCGCCCACGCTCCGGAGGGTGCCTGCGTGAGCTCCAGCACTCGGGGCATTCCAGCCTCGATGGCGTCGCGGGTTCGCTCGGCGTGCTGCGTATCTCCGGCGCGGGCGGCGGCCTTGAATTCAGCGAACCGGCTCTCGAGCGTCGCGATGAGGCCCGGCGCCTTTGCCCGCGTCGATGTTTCCAGCGGCTCGAAGGCGATGTAGGCGTCGAACGCGAGGTCGTTGGCATCGTCGGTGCGGCCGGCGCCGGCGGCAACGATCGCCTGGGACAGGAGCGAGCGCACGCGTTGCGCGATCCGAGGCGGATCGAGCGAATCGGCGGAAGCAAGTGACGGTACATCCCCGCGCGTCACCGGAAGCATGCGGATGTAGGCAACCATATTCGCGATCTGCTCGGCGTCTGCATGCGAGGGCGGCATGGCGGTACCGGGAACGCCATCGCTAATGGCCGCGGCAATCCGGGCATCACTTTTCTCCGACTGCCAGACCAGCGATCCTATGTCGGCGGGCAGTCTGGTGAGCGCTGGCGAAACCTGGCCATCGCCCGCGCCCTTCACACCGTGACAGCTCGCACATTGCTGCAGGTAGAGGCCTTCGCCCTCCAGCCTGGTAGCGTCGCTCGAGCGGAGCTCGTGCAAGGCGGCCACCACGTCCCATCGGTCATCGGGAGACAGGCGGTCGGCGTACCCCGCCATCGCGGTACCCTTTATTCCCACGGCGACAACGCGGTAGAGCAGTGCCGGCGTTGCATCGAGCATGTCGTGCGCGCTGCCGACTGGGATAGGTGGCGGTTCCATTCCCAGAGCGGCCGGCCCGTCCCCAAGGCCGGCGATCCCGTGGCAGGACGCGCACTCGCGCTGGTAGATGTCGCGTCCATTGCCCAGGTTCAATGCTCGACTCGGCAGCTCCAGCGCCCCGGCCGAGCCTAACGCTTCCATGAACCGCTGGTGCAGCGCCGCCACCACCGAAGGGGGACGGCGGGCGGCGACAGCCTGAGTAAGCGAATCGAGGATGGTCCGGGCTGCGGCGGCGCGATCGCCGGAGAGGCGCTCGGCCACGCCTCTGGCATCGCCGAGGAAGTCGACCGCTTCGCCGTACTCCAGGTCGGAGATGATTCGGCCGTTCTCGTCCACACCAAGTGCATATTCGGCAACTGCGACGCCCACGATGGACGACAATCGCTGCGCAGGGGTCTGCTGCGCTGAAGCGATCGGGACGAACAGGGGCAGAAATCCGCCGCCAATCAGGAAAGCGGCACGGATGAGAACGGCTCTCAAGCGCATTGGGGATGCAACTTATCGGGATTAACGACGAATGGAAAGATGTCATTTGTAGGTTACGACCGCGGGGGCGATCCCCTGCTGGCTGGCGAGCACGCGCGCGATTCCTCAAGTTGTACAGCCCCCAAGGTTTGCCCTCTGCTCACCTGAATCCATGAGCCCAGCAGAATTATCGATCGTGCTCAACACGGTGCTCCCGTTCATCGTCGTGATAACGGCAATCGGAACGGGCGGCAAAATCATCACTACATGGATGAGAAGCCGCGGTGGAAAGGCGCCCACGGAGCTGCACGCCATTTCGGAGCAGCTGAATCAGCTGCAGCAGGCGGTCGACACTATTGCGATCGAGGTGGAGCGGATCGAGGAGTCGCAGCGTTTCAACGCGCGTCTGCTGTCCGAAGGCCGCGCCTCTCTCCCCGGGAGCGAACGCCGGCCGTGACGCCAGGGGCGTGCCGACGGTCAACCTTGGCCAGTCGCGCTTAGCCAACCGCCCGCAATCATGATCGCACTACTCAAGCTGCTGCAGTCGCTCGTCAAGACGCTTCATTCCGACGGCACACCACACCAGATCGCTCTCGGCATGGCGCTCGGCGCCGCGCTCGGACTGACACCGATCGCCAACGTACACAACGCGGCCGTGGTGGTTCTGCTGATCATGCTGAACGTCTCGTTCGCGGCGGGACTGCTGGCATGGGCGCTGTTCACACCGATCGGGTTTCTGCTCGATCCGGTGTTCGATCGAATTGGCCGGGCGGTGTTGGAGAACCCAGCGCTCCGGCCGTTGTGGACCACCCTCGATCAGACACCGCTCGTACCCTTCACGAACTTTGGAAACACGGTAGTGCTGGGTAGCGTGATTGGGTGGCTGATCCTCGGCGTACCGATCTATCTCGCCGCACGCCTCGCCGTCGTCAGGTATCGCACGACCTACGGCGCGCGCCTGCGTCAGTGGCGCATAGTGCAGGCGGTGACGGCATCCAGGGCGTACAACGTCTGGCAGTGGTTCCATGCCTGACCACACACCAAAGCGCCACCGAGCGATTCGGTGGCGCGGAATAATCCCGCTCGCACTAGCAATCGCATTGGCGGCCGCGGCTTACGCCCTGTTCGCCGAGCGTATCGTCCGCGACACCACCGCCGAAGCGGCAACCAAGTTGCTCGGCACGTACGTCGAGATCGATCGCCTGACTATGCACGAGACGGAGCCCTCGGTCGAGCTGCTGGGCGTGCGCATCGCCGACCCCTTCGACTCGATGAAGAATCTCGTCGAGGCGAGCCGGATTCAGATCGAACTCGAACGGGATCCGTTGCTCGAGCGCAAGCTCGTCATACGCCGGCTGACCGTAGGGAGCATGCGTCTGGGCACCACCCGTTCGCGCCCGGCCCCGCCGGCGCCGAAGGACGGCTTTGCCGCCCAGGCACTGGGCGCCGTGAAGGACTGGCGCGCGCAGTTCGATGTGCCGCCTCTCAGCCTGACGCCGATCGATACCATCCGCTCGATCGTGCTCGACCCGTCACAGCTTCAGACCGTGCAACGGGCGCTCCGGCTCCGGACGGAAGCCGATTCGGTGCGCGCGACCGTCACCACGGCATATGCCGGGCTCGCGCTGCGCGAGACGCTCGATTCGGCACGCTCGGTCGCCGAACGACTGCAGGGCCGGAATCCGCTGCAGCTCGGCATTGGCGGAACGCGTCAGGCTATCGCCGACGTGCGGCGCACGCTCAACGAGCTGCAGGCCGCGCGGCGCCGCGTGGAGGAGCTGGAGCGATCCACGCGCTCCGGACTCGAGCTGCTTGCCTCAGGGGTACAGGAGGTGGACGACGCGCGCCAGGCGGATTTTGCGTTCGCTCGCGGTCTCCTCCAGCTGCCTACCTTCGCTGCACCGGACATCGGAAACGCCGTCTTCGGGCAGGTGACGATCGATCGTTTTCAGCAGTTCGTTTACTGGAGCGAGCTGGCCCAGGACTATGTCCCGCCTGGGCTCGATCCGCGGCACAAACCAGGCCCGCAGCGTGCGCGGGCGGCCGGGACGACTATTCGGTTCGTGCACGAGCGGTCGTATCCCTCGTTTCTGCTGCGGCGCGGCGATCTGGATCTCACGATATCGGGGGACGGCCCGAGCAGCGGCACCTATCGAGTAGGGATCGCCAACCTGACGACGGCGCCGGAGGTCGTTGGCCAGCCGATGCGGTTCGCCGTATCACGCACCGGCGGCGGGTCGGGTATGTCGCTTCGCGGCGGCGGAGTGATGGATCATCTGGGCGGCCGCATGCGCGATTCGATGGCGATCAGCGCCGCTGGCGTGCCGCTCCCGTCGTTCGACATTCCGGGCCTGCCGCTGCGTGCGGAACTCGGCCGCGGTACGTCGCGCCTGATGTTCGACCGAATGGGCGATCAGATTCGCGGCAGCTGGAACATTCGAGCGGCGGATGTCGGGTGGGCGCCTGACGCGCAAGGTCGTTCGCTCAACCGGCTCGAAGAGCTGGTTGTTCGCGTGATCACCGGCTTGGACGACATCGAGCTGAGCGCCTCGGTGAGCGGCACCATGAAGTCGCCGGCGCTCAGCGTGCGATCCAACCTCGACCGGGTGCTCGCTGCCCGCGTGCGCGAAGTGCTGGGCGAAGAAGTCGCCCGCGCCGAACGAGAGGCTCGTGCGCAGGTCGAGCGGATAGTCCGCGAGCGAGCGGCCCCTATACAGGCTGAGGCGCAGCGCATTCGCACGGAAACAGAGCAGCAGATCGCGGACGCCCGCGCACGGCTCGACACCGCACGCACGGAGATGGAAGGAAGGCTGCGGAGTCTGGGAGTGAGGTGAGGAACTGCGAAGTGCGAATTGCGAATTGCGAACGGCAACACGAATTTCGCAATTCGCATTTCGTAATTCGCCATTCGCACGTCGCACTTCTTTTGCGTTGAGCAGCGCTGCCCCTTATCGCTCCAGCACGACCACTGCCGCGGCCATGTCAACCGCGTGCGTCATGGTGAGCCAGGCGGCGCTCGCGCCTAACTCCCCGGCGCAGGTTGCAGCCAGGCGGTGAAAGACCAGCCGGGGCGCCCGGCCAACGCCGGCAATCACTTCCATGTCACGCCACCCGATGCCGCGGCCGGCGGCGTGGGTCGCCAGCGCCTTGAATGCGGCTTCCTTAGCCGCGATGCGTGCGGCGTAGTGCCTGGCAGGGTCCTGATGCGATTCAGCGTAGGAGCGTTCACCATCGGTGAACAGCCGGCGTAGTGCGTGATTGCCATGCCGCTCGATCAGTCGGCGCACGCGCGCGATCTCGATCATGTCCAGTCCCACCCCGAGGATCATTACTGTCCCCTGTTCCGAAGAACGAACAGCTTGCCACGCGCCTCGCGACCGTCTGCGCGCAGCACGACGAAATACACTCCATTCGCCACGTCCCGGTCGAGCAGCCAGGTAACCGTCGTGGACAGCGGCGCGACGCGCTCACGCCAGACTTCCCGGCCGGCGGCATCATAAGCCGCCGCGTGACCATCCGTATCTCCGAACGGCCACGTAAACCGGACCTCGGCTCCCCGCACCGGATTCTCCGACGGCAGCACGAGCGCGGGCCCGCTGGCGGCAAGCCCCGGAACGGGTCTCCGCCTTACGAGCATGACCTCATCCACCCACCAGGCTGGAATGTCGCCGGAAAACAGGGCGGTGAATTCGAGCAGGATCGTCCTGCCCGCCTCACCCACGATGTCCGCCCGTTCGGGGTAGTAGACCGGAGCGATGCCGGCGACCACCCCGACGACGCGCCACGTCATCCCGTCATCGTTGCTGACCCGAATTTCGCCGTGCGGATCGATGTCGAAGCCGTCGCCGAAGTAGCGGGTCCAGTAGAGCACCGTCACGGTATCGGCGCCGGCCGGCACTTCTATCGGCGG
>JBPCLX010000088.1:0-13799 GCA_051002815.1 Gemmatimonadaceae bacterium | reverse complement strand
GGCAGAGCGCGCCGGCTGCGACTATAGAGCCGCGGCCGACATGAACGTGATTGAGCACGATCGACCCGATGGCTATCAGGCAGTCATCTTCTACGGTCGCCCCATGCACGATCGCCCCATGGCCGATAGCCACGCGCGCACCAATGGTGGTTGGAACGTCCTGATCGACATGGATGATCGCGCCGTCCTGTACGTTGCTCTCGTCCCCGACGGTGATCGTAGCCGTGTCGCCCCGCAGCACAGCACCGGGCCAGACGGAAACGCGCTCGCCGAGCCTGACGTCGCCAAGTACGGTTGAGCGGGGGTGAATGTAGGGCATTGCTAATAGGAAATAGGAAATAGGAAATAGGAAATAGGAATTAGGAAATGGGAAATGGGAAATGGGAAATGGGAATGGCGGTGGAAACTGGGAAGGACAGGCGGGCTAATCTGAAAACACTTCTTGAGCTCTGAACGTAACCCCTTCCTATTCTTCCCATTTTCCCATTCCCCATTTCCCCATTTTCCTATTTCCTATTTCCTATCTCCTGTCGTTAGAATCCCGTCCCAACCCGCACATACACCGTAGACGCGTCCGCTCCAACGAGATTCCGGCCACGCACGGGCGCGGCTACGCCGACACGCACGAAATAGGACACGTCGTACTGCAGCGCCATGCTCAGCCCGAGCTCCCCACCAACGGAAACGAGAATCCGGTCGGTATCGATGGCGGCGCCGAACCGGTCGTCGTCGGCGGTGCCGGCATCGCCGAAGAATGACAGCGAGGTGCGGTCGAGAAATGCCGGAAGCCACCAGACGCCGCGATGGATCAGCGCGAGCGGCGCTCGATACTCCAGCGTTCCCGCCATCGCCCGCGAGCCGGCCAGTACACCGGGCTCGAATCCCCGGACGCCTAGCGAACGGCGCTCTCCGAATCCGATGCCGGGAAGAAGCGTGATGGCCGAGCCGCTGGTCCCGCCGATCTCGAACCGTGCCGGGTTGCGTCCGGCAGCGGCGGCAACCGCCGCTCGAGCCGCCAGCACGTGATGGGCGAAGCCGCCGAACGGCAGCGCACGATAGCCGCTCAAAACTGTCGTAAGGCTTCGACTTTCCACTCCGGAGGTGCCGCGCAGCCAATCGGCTTGTCCGCGGAGAGCGAGGGCAATGCCGTTCTCCGGCGAGATCGACAGCGGCGGCCGCTGCGCGTTGCTGAATCCGGCCGATGCGACGGCCGAACGGTACTCGGGCTCGCTACGGAAGAAGGGATTGAGGGAGCCTAGCAGCGGCGCCGGGGACGTCCCGTATTCGCGCATCTCGACCTCGCCGCCAAGCGTCACGAACGCGTGCGTTCGAATTCGTGGCCGCTCGAGCGATGCGGCGAGCGAAGCGAAGCGCGCGCGCCGGTGCAGACCGCCAATCGGCGCGCCTGTGCTGTCGACGATCCTGGCGCGCCCCCATTCCTGGGATCCCGCCGCGGAGAGCACCGGCTGTCCAAGGCCACGGTACCGGTAGTTCATGGACCACTCGTGCTCGTGCCCGGAGGGATCGAACAGCAGCTGTGCGTTGTATGCATGCCTTGCCAGCACGTCTGTCCCATGGATGGCACCGCCGAACGTGGCGTTGCCTGACGCGTTATCGCTGATCAACGGTAGCCAGGCACGTGGCAGCAGCGAGCGCCAGGGGGAATAGTCCCGCGCCGCGCCAGCTACGGGAGTGACCGGTGCGAGAACAACTGGATCCTCGGCGACCGGCCTGACGACCGGCGCATCCGAAAGGTCGAAGCGAGCCAACCCGAGATCCCACCCGCCTTCGCGATAGGATGTCGCGGCGATAGTGCGCCCGTCGGGCGAGACGGTGGGGTGATCGAGTCCCAGCGCGCTCGCGCTCAAGCGGCGGATGGACGGGCTGCCATTGGCGCCGTCGCCGACTTCGGCGACATAGAGGGCGGTGGAACCATCCCGATCCGAGGTGAAGACGATGCGGTCGCCCGACGGCAGCCACGACGGAGCGGCATCGAGCGCGCGGTCGTTCGTCAGGCGATGGAGCAGCGCCCCGCTGGTGTCGAGCACGACGATGTCCGCGTATGCGCCGCGCGTCCACCGCACTGCCGCCACTCGCCGTCCGTCCGGCGCCCATCGCGGCGCGGCCCACTGCGTGTCGGGGGACGCGGCCGTCATTTCGCGGATCGACCGTCCATCGGGTCCCACCATCACCAGCTGGTTGGTACCCGGCACGCCGCGCACCGCCACGATCCAGCCGTCGGCACGCACGTCGGGCTCGGTGAGGCGCGCGTTTCGCGTAAGGCGGTGCGTCTCTCCATCGCGCTCGAGATACAGGTCCGACCGGATGTAATACGGGTCGAGAAACTCCAGCTGGGCGAACAGCACACCGCCGCCGGGGTGCGGCACGTTGGCATCGACGGCGTTGCGTCGTGACAGGCGGGCGGTGGCCCCCGCCGTATCAGCGAGGTAGAGCCCCGGCACCTCCCGGCCCGAGGCTCTGGTGAACAACAGTGTCGAATCGCTCAACCAACGGGGATACGCCACCAGAAAACCGTTACTCGTAAGGCGGCGCCATCCAGGCAGTGGCGTGCTGTCCAATGGCGCCAGCTCCGTTCGAATGGAATCACGCCAATCATCCCATGCATTGGCGAAGGAAACACCGAACGCCTCGCGGGAGAGATGATTGAGCCGATATGGGATGAGCGCGCCCGAAGAGCGCTCGATGAACTTCCGGATGGCGCTGTCGCCGTAGGTGCGCGCCAGATGGGCCATGAAATAGCCGCCATGGCCGTACGCCATGTCGCCGCCGGGATAACGCGAGCTGGCAAGGCTCAACTCGTTCACACGGGGAAACTCGCCGGCGAGCGCGCTCGCCCGCAGCACCATGCGTTGATGCGCCGCACTCGCCCGGCCAGCGGTCGTCAAACTCGACTCCAGATAGACGGCCAGTCCTTCCGTGATCCACGCCGGGGCGTAGAAGTTAGGCATGAGCCACGGCGAGCGACCGAACACGTATTGCCCCACGCGCCAGATCCCGCGAGCCCGGTCGAGGTGGAAGATGTGCACCAGCTCGTGGGCGATTATCGTGCGCAGCCAGTCGTCGTAGTAGCGCAGCGACCGCACCGTGATCGGCGGGGTGGTATAGACGACGATCCGGTTGGTGGGAACCGGCGTGGCGAATCCATTGGTGAAATCCACGTTGTCGGCGAACACCAGATCCACCCGGCCGCGCGGCGGATGAAGCCTGGCCGCCAGCGCCACGTACGCCGACTCCGCCTGTGCGGCCCCCCTTCGAGCGACCGACTCCAGCTCCGGAGTGAAGTGCACATCGAAGTGCGTCGTCGTGAGAGTACGCCAGTCGGCCGATGGGTCGGTGCCTTGCGCCCCTGTCACGCACGGCACGACCAGCGCGGTGCAGACCAGAACGAGCCGCCGCGCCAGCCGCAGCGCCTTCACTGCCGCTCCGCCATTGAGAGGAAGTACCGCTCCAGACCCTCGGCCACGCCTGACGCGTAGCGTCGCTGGAACTCAGGCGTGCGAAGGGCCGCTTCCTGCGCGGGAATCATGAGAAATGCGCCTTCACACAGCACTGACGGCATCCAGGTGGGCCGGGCGAGCGCGAGGTTGTCGTAGTAGATACCCAGATCACGCAGCCCCATCCTCCGTACCAAGCCTGCCTGAACGGCGCGAGCGAGGGGCTCCGCCTGGGGATGAAAAAAGTAGGTGCCGGTGCCGTGCGCAGTGAACGGATTCACGCCATCCGGGAGTGCGTTGAGGTGGATGGAGACCATCGCGTGCGCGTTCGCTCGCCTTGCAGCTACGGGCCGATCGCCGAGCGGCATAGGCGCATCGCTGGTGCGTGTCATGTGCACCACGGCTCCCCGTGACTCGAGGATGGATTGCAGCTGCAATGCGATCGCCAGCGTGGCCTCGGCTTCGTACAACCCGGTGGGTCCGGTCGCACCCCCGGGGGGATGCCCCGCATCGACTGCAATCGTCAGGCCGTGCAGCGGGCGCGATGGGTCTACGGAAGGCGGCCGGCGCACGCGCAGCACGAGCGCCCCATCCCGCCAGAACATCAGATAGCCATAGGGCGCTCGCCCCAGCTCCACCGTATAGACGACGCGATCATCCGCGACGGGTTCCCACCGCACATGCCTGACGAGCGTGTCGCTGCTCGGATAGCGGATGATGTCGGTGGTCGCGCGAGTGCCGTACAGCGTGAGCTGGAGGGCGGACGGAAGTTGTTCCACCAGGTGCGGTGGCCGGTCGCCGATTGGAATCACCAGATCGACCCATCCGTCTGCCGGGACGACGCGTGCATTTCCCGCCAGTCGGCGTGGTGAGGGAACGCCATCGGCGAGCGGGCTCACGTCCGCCGTAGATACCCAGACGCCGAGCCGTTCGGTGAGTTTGACCCTGGTGAAGTCGCCGCGACGCCCGGTGATTTGCACACGAGTACCCGGCAGAAAGAACCACTTGTAGGTGCCGGCCGGCACGGGCCGTCCGGCGATCACGCGGTCCGTGTCACCGAGCGCCGCCGGTGCGGCGCCGAGCTCCGCCCACCGCTCCCCGATCGGCAGCACCGGCGGAATCGTCAGGCGGGCGGTATCGGCACCGAGCACGGCGAGGATGGCGCCACCGTCGCGAAGCAGACCGGCGGCCAGCTCGCGAGCCCAGCGTGCGGCAGTACCGCGCTTCTCAATTGCCATCAACGGCAGGGGCACGGCACCGGCCAGTTCGAGCCACAGCTGCGCGCTCGCCGGCGCCAGAACCGATACCTCCACCCGCTCGCTGTCGGGAAAAGCCAGCCCCGGTACGGGCATCAGGCTCGCCGTATCGAGCACGAGGGAGCCGGCGACTCCTACATCGACTCGCGGCGGGAGAATCGCCACCGGATGTGACTGGCGCACGGTATCGGGTCCCGCGATAGCGAGCAGCTCGTAGCGCGGCGCACTGACCGGCGGCACCGGTAGATAGGCGATCCACGCGCCGTTGGGGCTGACGGAGACGGGGGAACCATTCACGGTAAGGGTCGCGTCTCCACGGCCTACCGACCCGAATACGAAGGTGGAATCGCGGGCCTGTATCTCGTGGCCGGCGGGAGGATACTGAACACGCGGCGAGAGAGGCCCCTGCACGAGTGGAATTGGTGGCAGTCCGGTGCCCTCGCGGACGGGTGCCGACGCCATCGAGCCGGCGAGTCCGCATCCGGCGGCGCCGACGAGCAACAGAGCGTAACAGCTGAATCGATTCATGGCTGGAAAGTAGGACCGGCGGCGAAGTGGCGCGACGGCGGCTATTCCATGTCCCCTGAGGCATCTCTATATTGGCCGCAGGTCCGGAGTCGCCGCGACGCGAGCATCGAACGGGTTGACCTTCGATATATCGGCGCGGCGGCATCATTTTCGGCCCTGGAACCACGTCAGTGCAGTCGTCGTAGGGGCTGGTGCAAGCCGTACCAGCCGCATTTTGCGGCCGGGAAGCCGCCAACGACGCTCCAATGCCGCGAGACCTTACCGATTCTTCCAGCCCCAAAGCGTTCGTGAGCTCTGAATCCCACCCGACCGGCCAGATCGTCGTCCGCATGAGCGGCAAGAGCGATGTGGGCCGATCGCGAGAGCACAATGAGGACGCCTACATGCTGGCCGACCTGACGACGGGTCGCAGCTCCCTTGACGGCGACGTGGACGAGCACGAGTCGGGGAGTCGCGGAACGCTGTTCATGGTAGCCGATGGATTGGGCGGGGCGGTGTCCGGAGAAATCGCCAGCCGAATGGCGGTCGAGCTGGTGCTCGAGGAGATGCGGCGCAAGTGGAGTGACGCGGAGACCACGGACCCCACCAGCTTCGCCGCCGCGTTGCAGGGGGCCGCCGAGTTGGCCAACGTGAAAATCCACGAGTACGCGATGTCGCATCGCGAGCATCGCGGAATGGGAACCACGGCAACGATCGCGGGGCTGTACGGCGACCGGCTTTACCTCGTACAGGTGGGCGACAGCCGTGCCTATCTGATCCGGGGGGGCGAGGCGCGCCAACTGACCAAGGATCAGTCGCTGATGCAGCGGCTCGTCGAAGCGGGAGAGATGACGGAGGAGGAAGCCGAGCAGAGTGAGCGCCGCAACATCATTCTGCAGGCGTTAGGGCCCGAGTCGCAGGTCAAGATCGACCTCACGCACCAGGCGCTGCGACGAGGGGACGCACTGGCGTTATGCACGGATGGATTGTTCGGCGTCGTCAAGAAGGAGGAGATCGCGCGGGCATTCGCCGAGGAGCCGACGCTGGAGGCGGCGTGCGAGAATCTGATCGATCTGGCCAATCAGCGCGGCGGCCCTGACAACATCACGGTCGTGCTCGCGCGGTTCGACGGCGACGGACTTTTACGCGCCAGCACCGGGGATCCGGTTGGTCATACCGCGTTCGTGCCGGGTGGCCCCGATCCGAACATCGCCACCCGCCAGACGACCAGACTCGAGCGGCCGATCGGCGTCGCCCCTCGTCAGGTTCCGACCCTGATGCGCGGCAACACGCCTTACATTCTTGCCGCGGTCGCCACGCTGATCATCGCCCTGGCAGTGATCTTCCTGCGCGGCGACTGAGCGCGCACCACATAGAACCGTCCGCCTGGTGCCGGCGCGAGAGGCGCCCGTGATGAGCGCCTCTCTCCCCCGATCCGACGCTTCGGCGCTGCCGATGCGCACCAAGCTGGTTTGGGTGAGTATCCTGTCGGTGGCCTCCGGCCTGCCGTACGGAATCGTCTTCCTGCTCGTTCCCGTGTACCTGCGACAGGGACCCGGCGCCGAGCTGTCGTTCATAACGAAGGTCACGTCGATAGCGACGCTCGCATGGACGCTCAAGTTTCTGTGGGCGTTTCTGATCGACCGGTTCGGCACGCGGAAGCGATGGGTCCTGACCATGCAGGTACTGCTGGGCGGGCTGATCCTGTCAGCGGGGTTCGTCGACCCGGTTGCTTCGGCCGGGCTGTTCGCGGCGATCATCATAGCGATTGCGTACGCCTCCGCCACCCAGGACATTGCCGTCGACGGCTACACGATCGAACTGTTCGAGGAACGCGAGCTCGGACCAGCCAACGGCGCACGGGTCACCGCCTATCGAATCGCGTTGATCATCTCCAGCGGCCTGCTCGTCTGGCTGGCCGGGGTAACTGGGCGCTGGGAAATCGCCTTCCTCGGGGCCGCCGCGCTGATCCTGGCGATGTTCGGGATGTCGCTGTTCCTGCCAGCCGGATCGGCGCCCGTCAGGCATGCCTCGCTGGTCGAAACGATCTGGCGTCCACTGCAGGGCCTCTTCGCACTGCCGGGGTTCGTCCCGGTGCTCCTGTTCGTCATAACGTTCAAGATCGGCGACTTCGCGCTGCAGTATCTGCGCGGGCCGTTCTGGGTGGACAAGGGGTTCAGCACCGCCGAGATCGGCGTGATGGTCGGAACGGTCGGCTTCGGTGCGACGATCGCCGGCGCGATGCTGGGCGGGTGGCTGACATCGAGGTTGGGCGTCTTTCGGGCGCTGTGGATGCTGGGGCTGATTCAGGCGGCATCCAACCTTGGCTACTATGCGGCCGCGGTGCTTCCCAAATCGCAGGGCGTGGCATACGGCGCCGTGATCATCGAGGAATTCACCGGAGGCATGGGCACCGCCGCGTTCCTCGCCTTTCTGATGTCCATCTGCAACAAACGGTACGCCGCGTCACAGTACGCTCTGCTGTCGGCCGGCTTCGGGCTGGGGCGTACGATGGTTGGCTATGCCTCGGGCGGATTTGCCGAGCGGCTGGGTTACGCACCCTATTTTCTGCTGACCCTCACCCTCGCCTTCCCCGCGTTCCTCCTCCTGCCATGGGTGCGCAGGATCAAGACGGTTCCACTCACGCAGGCAGAGCGAGCGGCGGCGAGCTGAGCTGGGCGGCTGCTCTGCCTACGCGTCAGGCCACCGGCCGCCCGCCGCGCAACAGCCACCTGGCGGCGGCCTGCTGCATCGCCGCCTCGCCTCCCCATGCCGATGCCAGGTTCCTCGCTCCGGGAAGCTGGTCGGCCAGCCGCGGGTGCGAAAAGTGGATCACCGTCGCGTCAGGCGCGGCGGCGCATGCGGCGGCGACCGCGGCCTGCGTCTCGCTGGAATATCCCGCGCGCCCCTTCCACGAACGAATGTCGCCGAACAAGAGAATGACGACGGGCGCGGAATCCACGGCGTCCGGAGTCTCCACCCGCCGCACCTGGGTGCCGCCCGCCGAAAGGGCTCGCATGAACGGTTCGCGCGAAGGAGCGGCATACGGGCCGCCGAGGTCGTCATCGATGGTTACGAGCTGGACAGCCGGGCCAATGCGTCCGGTCGTGCCGCGAATCTGGCGGATGACCCTGTCGGCGAGCTGCGCGCCCCACTGTACGTCGGTCACCGAAGGGCGGCGGTAGTCGTTAGGTGGCGCCGACCACTGCGCCCACTTGAGGCGCCTGCGGTATGAGCGGCCCACCCGGTCGCGATCGAGCTCCATGCTCTCCAGGGCACTCGTCAGGCGCTTGGCGACACCCTGAAGATCCTCCGGATACAGCAACAGATCGCATCCGGCGTCGAGTGCGCGGGTAGCCGCGTCCGGCTCGCCGCCCTGCAGCTTGAACGCCTCCATGATCAGAGCGTCGGTGACGATCAGCCCCTCGAACTTCAGCGATTCGCGCAGGAACCAGCGAAGGATCTCGCGCGACAACGTTGCCGGCGCACCACTGCCGTCGAGCGCCGGATAGGCCACGTGCGCGGTCATGATGCTGGCGACTCCTGCATCGATCGCCGCGCGGAACGGCACCAGATCCGTATCCAGCAGCTCGCGCTTGGAGGCAGTCACTACCGGTAGCGCCGCATGAGAGTCGACTGTCGTCCGGCCGTGCCCGGGAAAGTGTTTTGCGCACGCGAGGACGCCCTCAGCCTGACAGGCGGTGATCCACTCCGCCGCGCACGTGGAAACGGCGCGCGCGTCACCGCCGAACGATCGAGTGCCGACGATAGGGTTCTCCGGCTCCAGATCCAGATCGCACACCGGGGCGTAATCCCAGTTGACGCCTAACGTCCTCGCCTCGCGCGCAGTCAGCCGGGCGGCCTTGCGCACCGCCTCCATGTCGCCGAGCGAGGCGATCGCCGCCAGCGGCGGCAGTCCGGTGGCGCCGGCGAACTGCTGTCCGGCACCGCGCTCCATATCGGCGCCTATCAGCAGCGGGACGCGGGAGCGGTTACGGATGTCGCGGGTGAGGAGCCGCACCGCATCCTCCTCGCCTCCGAAGATGATGAAGCCGCCTACGCCCAGTTCGAGCGCCTCGTCGATTTGCGGACGCAGGTGGTCGAATCCGTGCTGGGAGTCCCACCGGAGCGCCGGGATGAGAAGCTGCGCCGCTGGCGTCATCATGCCGGCACCCACTGCCCGAGTACCCGCGGTCCGCGTGCTCCGGTCGCGCCCGGCACGTTTCCCGGCTCGCCGTTCACGTGCAGATAGCCTAGCAACGCGAACGCCACTGCCTCCTTGGCCTCGCCGTCGAAAAAGAGCTCATCGAACCGGCGAAGCCTCACACCCGGCAACGCATCGCCGATCGCGCGCACGAGCGCCGGGTTGCGCGCGCCGCCTCCGGAAAGCAGGAGCTCGTTCACCGGCTCGGTAATGAATCGTGTGAATGCATCGCCGATGGCGCGAGCAGTCAGCGAAACGGCCGTCGCAATGCAATCCTCCGCCGAGACATCCTGACGAGCGTTTCGGCAGGCAGTGATCAGCCTGTCGGCATACTCGACGCCGAACAGTTCGCGTCCGGTCGATTTGGGAGGCGGTGCGCTGAAGTAGGGATCCTCGAGCGCTTCATCGACCGCAGAATCCACCGGAGTGCCGCGGGCTGCCAGCTCGCCGTCAACGTCGAACGGCAGCGCTGGCACCAGCCGCCGGGTGACCGCATCGATGATTCCCACCCCAGGCCCCGTATCGAACGCCCGTACTCCTTCGGTTGCGCCGCCCGGGGGCACCAGTGTCACGTTTCCGATTCCGCCGAGATTCTGGAGTGCGCGCCAGTCGTCAGGCGAGGCGAACAGCATCGCGTCGGCGATCGGAACGAGAGGAGCTCCCTGTCCGCCGGCCGCCATGTCGCGCGCGCGAAAGTTGGCGACGACCGGGATGCCTGTGCGTTCGGCGATCACCGCAGGCTCGCCGAGCTGCCAGGTGGAGTGTCCGGGTTCGTGCCATATGGTCTGGCCATGGCTGGCGATCGCCACCACGTCGGCGGGCGTCAGGCCGGCGGCAACGAGCAGTTCGACCGCGGCGTCGGCCAGCCACTCGGCGAAATCGAACGCGAGGCGGCAATATTCTCTCGCGTCGACCCCGATCATCGCGGCAAGCATCCGGTCGCGACGAAACGCGTCGAAAGGAACGTTCACGAACGCGAGGAGCTTGGCGTCGACCCCCCCGTCGCGCGGCGTGAAGCGCGCCGCGGCGGCCGAGATTCCATCGAGCGACGTGCCGGACATGAGGCCGATGTAGACGCCGCCGGCTCCGCCTGACGACTGCGCGCGCGCCATCAACCGGCGACCGGCGGCGGCGCGTCGGCAACCACGCGGCGAATCACGCCGCCGCCCGCTTCGATCAGCCGGTCGGCTTCGGCGGCTCCCACGCCGCTCTTCTGCATGACGATGGCCGTCTTTACGCGGCCGCCGGCATTCTCCAGAACCTCATGCGCTTCCGTGCGCGTGAGGCCGCAGACCTCCATGACGATGCGCTCACTCCTGTCGCGCAGCTTCGCGTTGGTAGCGCGCAGGTCGACCATCAGATTCCCGTATGTCTTGCCGAGACGGATCATTGCGCCGGTGGTAATGGTGTTGAGCACGAGTTTGGTTGCCGTGCCCGCTTTCATGCGGGTAGAGCCGGTGACTACTTCCGGACCGGTGAGCGGAACGATCGCGACGTTTACGGTGCGAAGCAGCTCGTCAGGTGGAGGCGAGCATGCGACAATGCCCGTCCTGGAGCCGCGCGCGCGCGCGCGCTCCAGCGCGGCACGCACGTACGGAGTAGTGCCTGACGCCGCAATGCCGATCACCAGATCAGCCGGACCAACGTCAAGGGCATCGACGTCGCGGTCCGCATCGGCCGGCCGGTCCTCGGCGCCTTCCTGCGCGCGAGTCAGAGCCGGAAGGCCTCCGGCGATGATCGCCTGGACCATGACCGGATCGGTACCGAATGTCGGTGGGCATTCCACAGCGTCGAGCACTCCGAGACGCCCCGACGTCCCGGCTCCTGCATATATCAGCCGCCCACCAGCGCGGAGCGTCTGCTCGGCCAGATCGACCGCATGCGCGATCGATGCTCGCTGCGTCGCCACCGCGGCAGCGACCATCGCATCCTCGGCGTTGATCAAATCGACGATCTCCTGAGAAGAGGCGAGGTCGATTTCGGCGGTACGCGGATTCCGCCGCTCGGTGAGACGCGGATCGAGAAAGGATGCGGCCACGAATGAGGGGTGAGAGAGAGAGAAGCGCGGCTGTCGCACGCGCGTCTGCGGGGCTAAGTTATGCTCCGCCAACGCTGACCGGCAAGTGACAAAGGAGATGGATGTGCGAGGATTCACGCTAGGTACGATGTTGCTGGCGATGAGCGCGCAGCCAGCGCGCGCGCAGGTGCTCGATCGCCCGAGCTCCACGGAACCGCGCGCTTGGATCACGGGCGCGCTCGGCCTTTTCGATCTTGGCGGCGTCGATGATGGCGTGACCGCGACCTCATGGCGTTTCGCCAACGCTGCCCAGTTCCGCGGATCGCTGGAATATTCCCTCGGACGAGGAAATTCCATCGGCGTACTCGCCGCATACGCGCGCGTCCCGTTGAGATATGCCCCATTTAGCGGCAGCGCAGAGGACGCCTTGAGTACGGTCTCGGCGTTGGCGCTCACCTTTCATGGAGGCGGCGGCGTGGGGCTTCACCAGGTGATCGAGGCGAGCGTCGGCGCACTCCGCTATAGTGACTTCACCTCGGAGCAGGACGGCCGACGGTTGGCGCCGCTTGGGGCGGACCTCGACGTTACCTTCATGATCGGTGGGGGCTTTGGCTACTCGATTGGAACGCGCACGCAGATCGTGCTGGTCCAGGATTTTGGCATAGCGCTTCACCAGCGCACAGACCTGCCGAACGACGCGAGCACGTCGACCTACCACCGAACGACGCGGCTCGGCCTGCGCCATGGCGTGGGGACTGCGACACGACGATAGTTGCTGATGCCGCTATTCCCTTCTCTTCTCGTGAGTCCGTAATGGTTCGAATCCACAGTTCCGTCGTTGCACTCTTCGTCGTCAGCACGCTCGCGTGTCGCGCCGGCGCGCCCGCGTCCACCATTGCCGACGTCAGCGGTGCCCCGGCGATTCCCGCGCGCGTCGCGCCGCAATTTCCCGGTGACTGGCGCTTCGAAACGGGTGAAGAGGCCGTCTTCGCGCCGCAGGCGATGGTCTCGAGCAACGACCAGCGTGCAAGCGAGGCGGGAATCGAGATTCTGCGGCAGGGAGGCAACGCCGTCGATGCCGCGGTAGCAACGGGCTTCGCACTGGCTGTCACTTATCCGGTTGCCGGCAACATCGGGGGCGGCGGGTTCATGGTCATTCGTCTTGCCAGCGGCGAAGTCGCCGCGATCGACTACCGGGAGATCGCGCCGCTCGCCTCAACCCGCGACATGTACCTCGACGAAGCGGGGAGGAAAACCGACAAGAGCCTCGTCGGCCATCTCGCGTCAGGCGTTCCGGGCGCCGTGGCCGGCCTCGCCGAGGCTCAGCGCAAGTACGGTCGCCTGACGCTGGCGCAGGTGATGGCGCCGGCGATCCGTCTGGCCGGAGAGGGGTTCCCGGTCGACAGCTCGCTCTGGCGCAGCCTTCGGTCCGACAGCGCAATCATAACGCGATTTGCGGGGCGGGACGTATTCTTTGCGACCGGCCCGACGGTCGCGCCAGGATCGCGGCTGGTCCAGGCCGATCTCGCCCGCACGCTCCGCGCGATCGCCGAGCAGGGACCGAGCGCCTTCTACGAGGGAACGACCGCCGATCTGTTCGTTGCCGAGATGCAGCGCGGCGGCGGAATCATTACCAGGGAGGATCTGGCGCGGTACAAGCCGATCTGGCGCGAGCCGCTTCGCGCGACCTACCGGGGCTATTCGCTGGTTGCAATGCCGCCGGCATCGTCTGGCGGTACGACGATGATCCAGGCGCTGAACATTCTCGAGACGTACGACGCCCTTCCGCCCTTTCAAAGCGCGCAATACAAGCACCTGCTGGCCGAATCGTTCCGCCGTGCATTCGTGGACCGTAACACCAAGCTCTGCGATCCGGCATTCTGCGACGTGCCGGTGGCTCGCCTGACGAGCAAGGCGTATGCGCGCGAGCTGCGGCAGACGATCCTGCCGAGTCAGTCGTCGCGCTCGCCCGATGCGGTCGAGTCCCCGGCAGGGACGCACACGACGCACTACTCGGTCGTCGATGCCGAAGGGAACGCCGTGTCGACGACGACGACGCTCAACGGCGGCTACGGATCTGGCGTGCTCGTTGCCGGTGCCGGCTTCTTTCTCAACAACGAAATGGATGACCTGGCGACAGCGCCCGGGCAGCCGAACATGTTTGGACTGATCGAGGGAGAGCAGAATGCAGTGGAGCCTGGCAAGCGGCCGCTCAGCTCCATGTCTCCAACGATCGTGCTCGACCCGTCAGGCAAGGTGCTGCTGGTTGTCGGGGCCGCCAGCGGCCCGACGATCATCAACAGTACCACGCAGGTGATTCTGAACGTGGTCGAACCACGGATGTCGTTGGCGGGCGCGAT
>JBPCLX010000087.1:0-3006 GCA_051002815.1 Gemmatimonadaceae bacterium | reverse complement strand
ACGATCAGCGAGGAGACGACGTCCGATCCGCTCTCCACCGCATCGGCGATCAGCGCATACGAGGTTCCGAGTACACCCGCGATGAGCTTGGTGACCGCCAGGGCGGCATTGACGAGCATGCCGAACTGGGCGATACGCATACCGCGCTCGAGCGTCTGGCCGATGGAAGCTGTGGACATTGTCGCGGGTTAATGTATCCTGTCACAGGCGCAGGCACAGCGAGGTCTTCGGCTGTGTCACCGCACCCGGACGGGAATTCCAGGATTGGGGACAGAGCGGCGGGCAACTATTTGCGCCGGCTATTCGTAAGCTATTGCCAATCAGCACCTTAGACGCCATGTTGGGTGTCTGAATCGTGGCACCGTACGTGCCTCAGGAGAGGGCAGCGAATATGCTGCTTTCCCGGAGTAATTAATGAAGTCTTTCAATAGCTGGATTCTCGCAGGCGCACTTCTCGTGGCAGCTCCGCTCGCGGCGCAGTCGCGCGATTCCGCGGAGCGCGAGCATAAGCCGCCGCCGGGAATGTGCCGAATTTGGCTCAACGACGTCCCGGCTAATCGTCAGCCCGAGCCGACGGACTGCCCGACGGCCATTCGCAAGCGACCGCCCAACGGCCGCGTGATCTTCGGTGACGAGGTGCGGCGGAACGTGCGCGACAAGCCGGCTGAGTTGCCCGAGGGCGTCAAGCAGCTGAGGGAGCGCGAGAACGAGCGCAAGCCCGAGACCAAGAAAAAGGACGAGGAGCGTAAACCCAACGAGCGGATTCGGGTGCGGCGGCCGCCGGTCCTGCCTCCACAGGCCCAGCCGTCCCGCGTCTTTCCGCGTTAGGCTCCCGGCCGGGGCGGCATTCGCACAGATTTCGGGCACCGCGGTTCGCCGCGGGCCCGATTTGCGTTTCCGCCCTGAAATTCGCTCCAATGCCTGCTCAGCCTCCTCTGCTTCCGTTCGACGCGCGCGTGCCAAAGATGCTCGGCTACTGGATCGCATTGGCGGTCTTTCTGGTAGTCGACGTAATCACCAAGCAGGTCGCCGAGCGCACGCTGTTGCTGCACCGGCCGAGGCCGGTTTTCGGCGAATGGGTACAGTTCACGCTGGCGTACAACCCGGGGGCAGCGTTCAGCATGCATGTGGGCGATGCGTCGCGATGGGTGTTCAGTATCATCGCGGTCGTGGTGCTGATCCTGCTATGGCGTATGCTGCGTGAGGCGCCGCCGGCCGACGTGCTGCGAGGGACGGCGGTGGGGATGGTGAGTGCTGGGGCGATAGGGAACCTGCTCGACCGGCTGCGGTCCGAGCGCGGGGTGGTGGACTTTCTCGATCTGGGGGTGGGGTCGTGGCGCTTCTACACGTTCAACGTCGCCGACATCGGCGTCACCATCGGGGCGGTGCTCCTCGCCTGGTCGTTGTGGCAGGAAGGGCGGCAGCAGCGCGGGCATGACGAAGGACCAGCTTCCTCTGCCTGACGAGACTCCGCATCCGGGCACCGGCGTGCTCCGGGAGCCGCACGACCGTTACCTCCCTCCCGACCACGACGCGTTCATCGCCGCCGAGCCGCCGACGGGGCGTGTTCTCGTCATCGCGCCGACGCGCGCTGCGTGCGAGACAATCGAACTCGCTCTCGGACTTCATCTCGACACCGTTCTCCAGCGCGAGCATGGCGAGGAGGTCCTCCAGCTCGCTGCCTCTGGAAAGGGATTCGGTATCGTCGCCGGAACCGGCACGGGGAAAACGCTCGCCGTGCGACCGATCGCGGAAACCATTCTCGGCACGACCGACCTGCGGGTGGGCGTCGTCAATCGCGAGCGCGAAGCGACGCCGGAACTGCCGTCCTGGAACGTCATCGTCATCACCACCGGTATCGCGCGGCGGTGGTTCCAGGATGGCGACATTCTGCCCCGGGATACCCTGGTCGTCGACGAGATCCATCAGACCTCAGCGGAGCTCGAGCTCTGCCTGGCGTTAGGAAAGCGCGTCGGATGCCGGTTCATCTGGCTGTCGGCAACGGTCGATCCGGGCTTCTACGCTCGCTACCTCGGTTCGGCAGCAGTGATCGAGAGCAGCGCGTTCGATCCGAGTCGCAAGGCAACGGTCAAGATCATTCCTCGCGAGCCGCTCGAGTTCCTCGATGACCGCTTCTTGCGTGAGGTCACACGAGAAAAGCGTGGCGTAGGTGTGTTTCTCCCGACGCGGGCGGGTGTCGAGCAGGTTGCGGCCGAGGTGGCAGCGCGCGCGCCGAAAATCGAGACGGCTTTCTACCACGGCGGTGAGCCGATACGTGTGATCCGTCCTTTTCTCGAAGACGAGGTACAGAAACCGTACCTCCTGACGATGACCGCGGCCGGCCAGAGCGCGCTCAACGTGCGGGGACTCGATACCGTCGTCATCGACGACGTGCGCTTCGCCAACGTGATAGAGAACGGGCGCAACGTCCTAACGCGCGTGCACCTGGGCGCCAACGAGCTTCTCCAGATGGCCGGCCGGGTGCACGGGCGCGTGAAGAACGGGCGGGTATACATCCTCAGCGACCGGGACATCCATTTCAGCTCGCTCAAGCCCACGGAGCCCGAGTTTCAGCTCGCCGGCGATTCGGAGCGGGTGGCGATGACGTGCGCGGCGCTCGGCGTCCGCGCGGACGAGCTGGAGCTGCCGGTTGCGCTGGACAAGGTTGCCTATCGCGACGCCGTTCACCGGCTGGAGTCGCGGGGAGTGGTGGAGGACGGCAAGCTTTCCAGGTACGGACGGGCCGTCGAAGCACTTCCTGTCGATCGGCCGTGGGCGGAACTGCTCGTGCACGCGCCCGATTCGCTCGTCCCCTACGTGGCGGTGATGAGCGGAGTAGAATCGCTGCACCGCATGACGCGGGACGACCGCGACCTGCGTGGGCTGATCGTTGCCGGCAGCGATCACCTTACCGCGTATAACCTTTACGCCGAAGCGTTCCGCCGGGCCGGCTACATCGGCGAGGTCTACGGACTGCCGCGGCACCTGTTCGAGGAGACGGCCGTC
>JBPCLX010000086.1:0-4035 GCA_051002815.1 Gemmatimonadaceae bacterium | reverse complement strand
AGGGATTCGCTCCGCTTGCCAGAGCGCGTCAGGCGTCACTCGAATCGCAGCTCGAGGAGGGAACGGAAGCGGTCGCCGATGCTGGTGCCCTGCGTCAGATCCTGCTCAACATGCTGGACAACGCGGTGAAGTATGGTCCTGCCGCGCAAACGGTGACGGTCAAGATCTCCCCGGCCGGCGAATGGGCCCGCCTGGAGGTGAGTGATCAGGGGCCGGGGATTCCAGCCGGGAGCCGCCGACGGGTCTGGGAGTCGTATTATCGGTTGGATCGCGACGCCGGATCAGCCGTAGCGGGGAGTGGAATCGGCCTGTCGGTGGTAATGGAGCTCGTCCTGCTGCAGCACGGGCGAGCGTGGATAGAGGATGCCCCGGGCGGGGGCTCGCGATTCATCGTCGAGCTGCCGAACGCGAGCGCATCGGTACCGAAAGGACGAGCGGCGGCAGTGGCCGCGACCATGGAGGAGGCACGCACGTGACGCAGATTCTGCTGGTGGAGGACAATCCCGATCTTGCCTTCGGCTTGCGAAACAACCTCGAGATCGAGGGCTACAAGGTCGAGCTCGCCGAAGACGGCCCGACTGGGTTGGCCAGGGCGCGCGATGGCGCGCCGGACTTGATGATTCTCGATCTGATGCTCCCGGGCATGGACGGCTACCGAGTGCTGCGAACCCTGCGCTCCGATGGATTCACTCAGCCTGTGCTGATTCTTACCGCGCGGGGCGAGGAAGCGGACAAGGTCATGGGGTTCCGCATTGGAGCGGACGATTACGTGACCAAGCCGTTCGGGGTGCTGGAGCTGCTCGCTCGTGTGGAGGCGCTCCTTCGTCGCACGTCCCGCCCGCCGAACGCGAGCGAAGAATCGTGGAAGCGGTTTGGCGATGTGGAAGTCGACCCCTCATCGCGGTCGGTAACGCGCGCCGGCGATCCGGTGAGCCTGACCCCCATGGAGCTGGATCTGCTGCTGGCCCTCATCCAACGCGCGGGAGCCGTGGCCAGCCGTCAGGAACTGATGCGCGAAGTTTGGGGTCACCGGGCCGTGGTGGTGAGCCGCACCGTGGATACGCACATCGCCGAGCTTCGCCGAAAGCTCGAGCCCGATCCGGCCGTGCCGCAGCACATCCTTACCGTGCGGAAGGCAGGGTACCGGTTCAGGGGAGAGTGAGCCGGCGTCGAGGGTCGAGGACGAGGGTCGAGGGTCGGGGGTCGTGCTTCTCAACCGATGACGCTCGCACCGCGTATCAAGGTTCTGAAACCAAATCCAGGAGAAGATCATGCCCCCTTATGCGCGCACGTTCGTCGCGCTTCTAGCGCTTGCGGCTCCGCTTGGCGTGGACGCCCAGCAGGTGGCCATTCAGGAGTGGGAGGTGCCCTACGAAAATTCGCGCCCGCGTGATCCGTATGTCGCGCCTGACGGCAAGGTCTGGTTCGTCGGCCAGCGCACCCATTACGTCGCCGTTTTCGATCCCCAGACCAGCGAGTTCAAGAAATACGACCTCGAGTCTGGCGCCGGCCCCCACAACCTGGTCGTCGATGACAAGGGCACGATCTGGTATACCGGCAATCGCGTAGGAAATCTGGGCAAGCTCGATCCGGCGACAGGCAGGATCGAGACGTTCCCGATGCCCGACAGCACTGTGCGCGACCCGCACACCATCATTTTCGGTAAAGACGGCCAGATGTTCTTTACGGCGCAGGGCGCCGGCTACATCGGCCGGTTCACTCCGTCGTCAGGCGAAGTAAAGCTGTCGAAGGTACAGTCTCAGCGCGCGCGGCCCTACGGGATCGAAGTCGATTCGAAGGGCACGGTGTGGGCGAACCTGTTCGGCACCAACAAGCTGGCAAAGGTCGACCCGGTCACGCTCGAGATTACCGAGATCACGCTGCCTCGTCCGGAGGCGCGCGACCGGCGGATCGCCATTACCTCGGACGACAGAATCTGGTACGTCGACTACGCCGGAGGCTACCTGGGTCGTTACGATCCGGCAACGCAGCAGTTCAAGGAATGGCGCGCGCCGAGCGCGGCCGAGTCGCAGCCTTACGCGATGACCGTCGATGACAAGGATCGCCTCTGGTTCGTCGAGACCGGACCGAAGCCTAACAACCTGGTTGGCTTCGATCCTGCCACTGAACAGTTTTTCAGCGTCACGCCGATCGAGAGCGGCGCGGGCGCGGTAAGGCACATGGTGTTCCACAAGCCCACCCGCACCATCTGGTTCGGCACCGATGAGAACACGCTCGGCCGCGCCGACATAGGGGGAATGGAAGCGGCAGGCAAGCCGATTCCGTGAGATGGATGTGCACCGCCGCCGCTGTCGTCCTGGCGGCGGCACCGCTGGCGATGGCTTCGACTGCTCGCTATCGCGATGGGCCACCGCCTGGCTTCACCGGTGATTTCGGTGAGCCGACGTGCGTGACCTGCCACATGGACGCCCCGGTCGTCGCCGACGCACCGGGGCTGGTTCTCCGTGGTGTGCCGGACCGGTTCGAGCCCGGCCGCACCTATCTCATAACGGTGGCACTCCACGGTGAGGAGCTGAAGGCCGGTGGATTCCAGCTCTCCTCGCGCGCGACGGGCGGCAGTCAGGCGGGAACCTGGCAGGCGAAGGATGCCCGCGCGCGAGTGATTTACGACAGCGTGACGAACGTCGCCTACGCCATCCACACGGTAGAAGGAGCGGAACCGGTAGCGCCGGACAGCGCGCGGTGGACGCTGGCATGGACGGCGCCCGATTCGTCAGGCGACTCGGTGGTGTTCAGCGCCGCCGCCAACGCGGCCAACGGGGACGACTCCAGCTTCGGCGATCGCATCTTCACACGACGCGCCATCTCGCGCAGGCATTAGGCGGCTGTTACCGCAGTCGGCACGGAATCGGTTGCGGCGGCTGGGAGCCATACGGTGAACTCGGAACCCTTTCCCGGCTCGCTGGTCACCGTGATTTCGCCACCCATCAGCTGGGTCAGACGCCGGCTTATCGTCAGGCCCAAGCCACTTCCACCGTGCGTGCGCGTGCGGCTGTCGTCGCCCTGAACGAATGCCTCCCAGATCGTCGCCACCTTCTCGGGCGGTATTCCGATTCCAGTGTCGCGAACGGTAACCGTCGTCCATGCCTGCTCCTCGCTTTCCGCGAGCGAGGGATCGGCGTGCGGGGTACTGGCGCATACGACGTCGACTTGCTCGCCGGGTTCCGAGAACTTGACCGCGTTCGACAGCAGGTTGATGACGACCTGCCGGAGCCGGGCCGGATCTCCGCGATACCATAACGACTCGTCACCACTCACCCTGATCGAAATCTCCCGCTGCTGCGCCTGCGATTCGAGTACGTCGACAGCGTCCTGAACGGCGTCGCTGAGCCGCGCTGGATAACAATGCACACGCAGCCTTCCCGCCTCGATTCCTGAAAGGTCCAGCAGATCGGACACGAGAGCCAGCAGATGGCGTGCGCTCGTTTGCACGCGGTCCACATAGGCACGCTGCTGCGGGCCGATCTGGCCACCGATTCCGACGAGAAGGAATTCCGTGTAGCCGATGATGGCGTTGAGCGGCGTGCGGATCTCGTGGCTCATCGTGCCAAGAAACCGGCTCTTGGCCGCATTGGCGGCCTCGGCTTCCGATCGCGCTGCATCGGTGCGGTCCCGCGCTTCGGTGATCCGGTGCGCCATCACATCGAAGGTGGCCGCCAAGCGGCCGATCTCATCTTGCCGAGCCAGGGCCAGGCGCTGCTCGTAATCGCCCGCGGCGAGAGCCTCCGCGGCCTCGGTTACGCGAAGAAGGGGCTTGGTGATCTGCCGGCTGGCAAGCCACCCGATGAGCGTTCCGACCAGTACGATGGCGATGCCGGCAACCACCAGCCGGTTGAAGAGACCCGAGGAGGTGGCGAGGACCACGTCGCGAGGCACGAGTGCAACGATGCGCCAATCGGAGTTGATCGGGATGGAGCGGGCACCGAGCATCGCGCGGCCCTCGGACTCGGTGAAAAACACGGTGTTCGTGTCGCCGAGTGTAAAAGTGGGATCCACCAATTCCCCACTCGTACT
>JBPCLX010000085.1:0-4093 GCA_051002815.1 Gemmatimonadaceae bacterium | reverse complement strand
CGATGCGAACGCCGTGGCCAGCGGCGAGCGACTGCGTCGGGAAGGTGTGCTTGTCGAAGAACCGAAAGGGCGACGGGGGTGCCGGAGACATGTCGATCACTCTGCCGAAGCGGAAGCCTAGCAGTATTCCGCGCTTCACCCATGGCACGGCATGCCAGCGTCCATCCGGATCCCGTTCTGCCGCGCGCACGTGGTTTCGTTCCAGTGCGTCGAGCAGCGCGAAAACTACAGCTTCCGTATCGAGCGGCAACGCGTGGCCGGCCGGTGTATTGGCGCGCGATTCGATGGCGCCCTTCAGAGCGTCGACGTCGGTTACACTCATCGTGAGGCAGGGGAGTACATCACAGGGCACCGCAGATCCACAGCGCCTCCCGCAGCGCCGCATCGTGACGGGGATCCAGTGGAACAAGAGGTAACCGGAGGACGTTCTCGATCTTTCCCATACTGGCGAGGGCCGCCTTGGCGGGTATCGGATTCGACTCCAGGAACGCGGCGCTCATCCAGGGCAGCAGTCGCTCCTGCACCGTTCGCGCCTGCTCGATCGCGCCTGCGCGGCAGTGCTCCACGAGCAGCGCCATGAGCTTGGGTGCGGCATTGGAGGTCACCGAGATGACCCCGTCGCCGCCGGCCGCCATTACGCCCAGTGTGAGAGCGTCATCGCCCGAGAGCACGCTGAAGTGCGGGGGGCGTTCGCGCAGAATATCCTGGATCTGCACCAGATTGCCTGACGCTTCCTTGATTCCCGCAATATTGGGTATTTCACTCAGCGCCAGAGTCGTGCGTGCTTCGACGTTGCTCCCCGTGCGTCCCGGAACGTTGTAAACGATCACCGGCAGGTCGGTCGCACCGGCGATCGCGCGGAAGTGCTCGATGATGCCGCGCTGCGGCGGCTTGTTGTACATCGGAGAAACGTGCAACAGGTGCGTGGCGCCGGCGTCGCGCATCGCTTTCGACATCTGGATCGCGCGATTCGTGTCGTTCGAGCCCGCTCCGGCCACTACCGGCACCCGTCCGGCCACCCGATCCGACACCAGCCGGACGACATGGGAGTGCTCGTCAGGCGTCAGCGTTGCCGCTTCCCCCGTCGAGCCGCACGGCACGAGGAAGTGAATCCCCTCGGCAATCTGCCAATCGACCAGTGCGGTGAGCGCTCGCTCGTCCACCGAGCCATCGCGGGTGAACGGAGTAATCAGCGCCGTGCCGCATCCCCATAGTCGCCCGGTCATCTCCCCCTCATTGCGTGCCTGTCGAAGTGTTCTCCACAGCGTGGTCGAGCAGGTCGTCCATCCCGAACATTCCGCGCTTTCCCTCCTGCCACCGGCCGGCGAGCCACGCCGCCGCGGTGAGCGCGCCCTCGGCGAACACGAGCCTGTCGCGTGCCTCGTGCACCAGGCGCAACTGCTCGAAGGTACCGTCCACGACCAGCTCGTGAGTGCCTGGCACATGTCCAACCCGGACGCTGGTGACCGGCACTGCGGCTCCCCACGCCTGCTGCACACGGTGCTGCAGCTCGATCGCGGTTCCCGACGGGGCATCGCGCTTGGCCGCATGATGCGTCTCGACGATGTGCCCGGCGAAACCCGGCAGCGCCGAGAACAACCGCGCAGCATGGGCCGCCGCGCGCCAGAGCACGTGCACACCTAACGCAAAATTCGGTGCCCAGAGCAGCGCGCCGTCGTGATCGCGCACCGCTCTCTCCACGCGGTCCCGTTGATCCTGCCACCCTGTAGTGCCACTCACGATCGGCAGCCCTGTACCGGCCAGCCGGACGAGCAGCGTTGGGGCATCGGCGGGAGTGGTGAACTCCAAAACCACGTCTGCCTCCCGCACGGCACCGAGGAGCTTCTCGTCGTCCTCCGTCTGCGCCCGGCCAAGCTGCGCCACCACCGTCCATTCCTGCGCTTCCGCCAGGGCCCGCACCGCGTTTCCCATTCGTCCGTTGCCAATGATCAGGATTCGCCGCGCCGTCATTGCGCGCGCTCCGATGCAAGCGGTGGCCTCACGTCAGCCTCCTCTGGAGCAACGGAACCGAAGAAGACGCCATGCAGTGCACGCATTGCCGTGGGGAGCAGCTCGTCATCGACCAGAATCGTCAGGTTGATCTCCGTCGCACTGAGTGAGAGCATGTGCACGCGAATGTCGCCGAGTGCCTCGAGTGCCCGCGCCATCGTCCGGCTGCCACCGCCGATCCCTGAACCAACTATCGCGACAATGGCGCGCCGCCGCTCGATGGCGACGTCTCCGAACGGCGCCAGATCGACCAGCAGTGGCTCCAGACGCGAGGGATCGTCCACGGTCACCGATACCGAGACCTCGGAGGTTGCCACCACGTCGATCGACACGCGGTGCCGCTCGAACACTTCGAAGATGCGTCGTAGCACGCCGTGCGCCAGCAGCATTCGGGGCGATCGAACGCGCACCACGGTGACGTCGCGCTTGCCGGCTATTGCAGTCACATCGCGAATCGGAGCCGATGCGGTTATTCGCGTACCGCGACCGGCCGGGTTTCGTGAGTTGAAGATGTAGACGGGAATTCCTCGCTGCACGGCGGGTGCGATCGCGCTTGGATGGAGGACCTTTGCCCCGAATGTGGCAAGCTCTGACGCTTCATCAAAGCGGATTTCCTCGATGAGCCGGGCGTCGGGGACGATACGCGGATCGGCCGTGAGCATTCCGTTCACGTCGGTCCATATCTCGATTGCCTCGGCATCGAGAGCGGCACCAAGCAGAGCGGCTGTGAAATCGGACCCGCCGCGACCGAGCGTGGTCGGAACCCCCTGGGCAGTGCCGCCGACGAAACCGCCTAACACCGGAACCTCTCCTCCGGCCAGTCGTGGGAGAACCCCCTCTCGCGCGGCTCGTGTTATGGCTTCGAATTTCGGAGTGGCGCGACCAAAGAGGTCGTCGGTGATGATGATCTGGCGCGCATCGAGCTCCACGCCGGGAATGCCGCGCCGACGGAACGCGGCAACGACGAGCGGGGCGGAGGACAGCTCGCCGAACGTGGCGATCGCGTCCTGGCTGCGTGGAGTCAGGTGGCCGAGTACCGAGAGAGCGGCGGCCAGGTTGGCGACCTCGTCCCACAGCGCGCTCAGATCCCCGCACAGATCATCCGCCTCGGCGCCCGAACCAAGGAGCGCTTCAGCGGCATGCAGGTGTCGCGCACGGAGCCCCTCTACGAGTTGGAGCGCGACGATCAGCTGTCCCGAAGCGGCTCGTTCAGCGATTTCCAGCAGGGTGTTCGTAACCTCGGCCATGGCCGATACCACCACCGCCGCTCCGCGCGATTGCCGAGAGCGGACGATTTCGCAGGCCCGTTCGATGGCGGCGCCGTCGGCCACCGAGGTGCCGCCGAACTTTAGGACGATCACGGCGTCCTGACGTCAGGCACCCATCCGTCCGCGACCAGGAGTTCGGCGTTGAGAATCGACGCGCCGGCCGCGCCGCGCACTGTGTTGTGCCCACAGGCGACCATCCGCACGTCGCCGATGGAATCCCCTCTTACCCGGCCAATACTGACGCTCATGCCGCCTCCCCGGTCGGCATCGTGGCGCGGTTGCGGGCGGTCGGGCTGCTTGCACAACACGAGCGGCTCGCGCGGTGCGCTCGGCAGGGCGCGCTCGGCGATGGCCGAACGCCAGTGAACGAGCACGGAGCATACGTCGTCAGGTGAGGCTCGCCGGCCGAGCGTGATGGCCATCGAGGCGGTGTGCCCATTCTCGACAGGCACCCGGTGCACCTGAGCGCTGACCCGCAACGGCGCGGGCTCGATCCTTCCACCTCGCATTGTGCCCAGCATCCTGGGTGTTTCGGTCTCGATCTTCTCCTCCTCACCCCCGCCGATGAACGGAATGACGTTGCCGAGAATGTCGAGGGTGGGCACGCCAGGGTAGCCGGCCCCTGACACCGCCTGCAGGGTAGCGACGAATACGTGATCGATGCCGAACGCGCGCTGGAGCGGCGCCAGTGCCATGGTGAGGACGATCGCGGCGCAGTTGCCATTCGCGACGATGCCTCCAGTCCAGTTTCGCTGCGCCCGCTGAACCTCGAGAAGCCGCAAGTGATCGGCATTCACTTCGGGGATCACCAGCGG
>JBPCLX010000084.1:0-7167 GCA_051002815.1 Gemmatimonadaceae bacterium | reverse complement strand
GCGTACCATGAAGTACCTGCTCAGAAACGAGAAAACGACGCGTTTGCGCGACGAGCGAGGCTCATTGGGTTCGTCGAGACCGGCGAAGGGGCAGGAGCGCCGGAGCACCCACTGCCGGATCGCGCAGAACGACGAGCGGCCATTCGTACACGCGCTCGAGAACGGCTCCCTGCATGACCTCCGATGGAGAACCGTGTGCAACGACACGGCCCTCCCCTAACAACACGATCGACGTGGCGAACCGGGCGATGAGATTCAGCTGGTGGCTCACGACCATCACCGCCATTCCATCGGCGGCCAGCTCGGCGAACAGCTCGAACATCGCCATCTCGTGCGCGACATCGAGAAAGGTGGTGGGCTCATCGAGCACGATCGCTTCACCGCCCTGCGCCAGTGCGCGCGCCAGGCGGGTGCGCTGCCATTCGCCGCCGGAAAGCTCGGCGGTGCTCCTGCCAGCCAGATGGCTCATACCGGAGCGATCGATTGCGCGACGGACGAGCTCATCGTCGGCGGGAGCACGCGCCCCCCATTGCCCTTCGTGGGGAAACCTGCCGAGCGCCACGAACTCGCGCACAGGAAGCGCGAACGTCGCTTCCTCGCGCTGAGGGACGATCGCCAGGCGCCTGGCGAGTGCCCGCCTGTCGACGTCGTCAATCGGGATACCGTCTATCGTGATCTGTCCCGACTCCAGTGGCTGGCGGCGAAGCACGGCGCGAACGAGGGTGCTCTTGCCGCTGCCATTCGGACCGACGACCGCTGTCACCTGTCCTCGCGGCACCGCGAACGAGACATCGTCCACCGCGGGACGAGGCGCCCGCCGATAGCGGATTTGCACGGCATTGAAGGCAATCATGCGCGGCGGGCGAGCTGTACGAGAAAGAAGGGCACGCCGATGAGCGCGGTAATCGCTCCCAACGGCAGTTCCGAAGGAGGACGCAGCGTGCGCGCGGCGATGTCGGCGCCGACGACGAGAATGCCGCCAGCCAGCGCGGCGCCGAAAAGCAGTGGACGGTGACGGCGCACCCCGGCGCGGCGCACCAGATGCGGCACCACCAGCCCCACGAAGCCGATGAGCCCCGCCGCGGCCACGGTCGCCGCTGCCAGCAGCGATGCGATGCCGAAGATCCGGCCAGCCGCGCGATCGACATCCAGCCCCAGCGCGGCCGCGGGCTCCTCGCCCAGCGCGAGCACGTCGATCTCGCGCCCGCGCCAGACGAGCAGCCCGCCGCCGACGGTGACGTAGAACGCCAGCCAGCCGACGGTCGACCACTGGGCGTCCGACACGGAGCCCATCATCCACCATAACGCCCCACGAACCTTGTCGGGCGGGGCGTTGGCCAGCACTACCATGATCGCGGCGTTGGCAAATGCCCCGATGATCACACCGGCCATGAGCAGGACGCGGGGATCGGACCGTCCGCCGGCGGCGCGTGCGACGGTCAGCGCCGCTCCAACCGCACCTAACGCCCCGACGAACGCGGCCAGCGGCAGCAGCGCCCCGGCCACCCAGCCCAGCGTGACCGCCAGTACGGCTCCTACCGCCGCGCCGCCCGATACCCCTAACAGGTAGGGCTCGGCCAGCGGATTGCGCAGCGTGCCTTGTAAGGCGGCGCCGGCCATCCCCAGCCCGGCGCCAACCAGCATGGCCAGCAATGCGCGCGGGAGCCGGAGCGATCGTACAATGGCGACGACTTCCGGCGCGGCCTCACCACGCAGGCCGGCAAGCACTTCGCGAGGTGACAGGGGAACGCTTCCCATTCCGACCGCCAGGATCAGCAATGCCAGGAGCCCGATTCCAAGGGCGGGCCAGAGCAGGTGGGAAACGGGAAATGGGAAACGGGAAACGGGATCCTGGGCTTGGGGCTTGCGCTGATCGCCGGGCGCCGGGGGTTTCGTCACGGCTTCTGCTCCGCCGGGTGCAGCAGGTGCGCCAGGTGCACGGCGGCGGCACCGAGCATCACCGAGGGCCGGCCGACCAGATTGGTGTCCACGACGGTTATGCCGCCTTCGCGCACCGCACGCACCGCCTGCCAGCGCGGATCGCGCCGCACTTCCGCTGAATTGACCGGGCCAACGAGAATGATGTCGGGATCGCGCCTGACGACATCCTCCAGCGAGACGGGCGGCGAAACGGCGGGAAACTCCGCGTACACGTTTTCTGCTCCGGCGATTTCCAGCAGCTCGTTCATGTAGCTGCCGCCCCCTATAGTGATCAAAGGGCGGTTCCAGATGTGCCAGAACACGCGGGGTCTGGGGAGCGCGGCAGTCGCCGAGCGCACGCTGTCGAGGGTGAACGTGATGGCGCTGGCGAGGGAGTCGGCACGGGTCTGCTGGCCGGCGAGCGCTCCCAGCAGCCGCGTTGCGCGAACGACATGAGCTATACGGTCTATCTTGAGCGCGAGCACGGGCACACCGGCGGCGCTCAGACGATCTGCGGCAGCGCGGTTGTCTTCGCTGCCGTACAGCACGACGAGATCGGGACGGCGCGCGAGCACCTCTTCGACGTTAGGACGCAGCCCGGGTCCGACCGAGGGGAGCGCGCGTGCCTCGACCGGCCATTGATCCCATTCGCTCCGGCCGACCACCGCGCCCCCGGCGCCGAGCGCGAACAGCAGCTCGGTCGTCGTGGGGTTGAGCGAGACGATGCGCTGCCTGGGTGCGCCCGTGGTGTCGATGAGCACACCGAAATCATCTCGCGCCCCGGCACCACCCGCCGGCGCGCGATCCCGCGCGCACGCCAGAGTGGCGAGCGCGACGCAAACTACCATTGCCAGGCGAAACGAAAAACGCGGCATCCGTCCTTGTGGGCTGGATGTCCGCGATGTGAGTGCCGTCGTTGAGAGACGCACGCGGCCACCAGCCCCTCTGCCCGAGGACTGAGTTGGCGCGAGCGACGGTCGTCTCCTGGCTTCGAGCCGCGACCGCCCGCCTTCCCGACGTCCTGATGTCGGTGGCCTGGTGAGCGCGCGTTATGCCCGTTACAGTGGCGGGACCGCGCCGGAATCACACCGGCTTCCGTTACCGCCGTTCGCTCTGAGTTGTGATCAGAACCTACTGCGGCCGCTCCCCGGCGGCAAGCGCTCGAGCGAGCGCGTTCTTGAGCGCGGCGCGACGAGCGATGAACTTCTCTCGCATCTCCCGGTCCTCCGCCGGAGTGCGCTCGAACTCGCGATCGAGCCCGGCAATCTCCTGCGCCAGCGCATCTGCGGAGCGCGGGACCGGCGGCACGCCGGCGGGCGACACGCCAATACCGGCACCGCGCCGGCTGAATGTCCGCGCCAGAGCGATGAGCATTGCCGCCATGATCACTACGAGCACCACCGCTACATACATGGTGCGGCGTGATTGGGCGAGCGCCGGCAGCAGAACGCGTATCTCCGATCCGGCGGCGACATTGGTCGCCTCCAAACGTCTGAATTCCCGCCCTTCCACCATCACCGATGGCGATGGCGAAAGTCCCGCTCCATCCACCCGCACAGCCGGATCCTCGAGTAGCACCTCCAGCGTCGCGACCGCGGAATCGAGTGCGATGCGCAGCGGAAAAGCGTCCGACGGAACTTGATAGGCAAGGGAGAACTGCTTGAGCCCCGGAGCCATTGGCGCGACGACGTGCAGCTCGCCGTGCTCCACGCGAACGGCCTCCTGGGGCACGTCCCCCTCGCCGATGCGGACGCCGGTCGCGCCTGCAGGTATCCTTCCGGACCACGTCGGCTGCTCGTCGTCAGGCGATACGAGCGTACGATCCGATTGATTGGCGAGCTCGTAGACTTCCACCACGCGGCGCATGCCATCTTCTCCGACACTCGAGACGACGATGTGCCGCCCTTGCACCGCCAGCGGAATGCCGACCGAGGCGGTGTCGTACACGATGAGCTCCGCTTCGTCCTCGCTCGCCCCGGCTGGAGGTATCGGTGGTGAGAAGTATGCGATGCCGTGGTGATGGGCCGAAACGAAATAGATCGTGCGCTCATCACCGAACTGCCGGTACGGAATGCGGTAGGCGCCCTGGGCACCCGAACGGACCGAGTCCACCGGGCCGGCGGTATCGCTGGCAACGCGGTGGAGGACGACCCAAACGCCCGCGACTCCGCGCAACGTGTCGCCGACGGGCTGCACTACGCGTCCGGCGACTACGCGCCGACCATCGTCAGGCTCCTGATCCGGCGCTTGGGCCCGCGCCACTGCCGCCAAGCCGAACAGCGCCGCGATGCACAAGCGGCCGCCAATGGCGGCCGCCACCTCGCGGCCATGCCGCGCGCGCTGCCTCAAAGCGATCACGGATTGAATTTTCCGAAATCCTCGGGCCGCATGCGGCGCAGATACTCCTTCAATTCCTCACCGGTCATCCGGAGCTCGCCACCTTCGACATCGTCCTCCGCCGAGGGTGTGAACTCGGCGGAGAACGACTCCTCCTCCCCGTCCTCGTCGGCTTCCTGCAACGAAATGTCGGTGAGGAGCGACTCCTGGGCGAAGATCGGCGTTTCGAGCCGAAGCGCGATCGCAATGCTGTCCGACGGGCGCGCATCTACCTGGATGGTCTCATCCCCACGATTGATGTGCAGCTCGGCGAAGTAGGTGTTCTCCTTCACCTGCGTGATCTGAACGCGGCGCAGCGATCCGCCGAGACCGGTGATCAGGCGCTTGCAGAGATCATGGGTGAGCGGCCGCGGGGGACGCACACCCTTGATCTCCATCATGATCGACTCGGCCTCCGGCTGCCCGATCCAGATCGGCAGCAACCGGCTGCCATCCTTCTCGCGGAGGATCACGACGTACGAGTTCGTCGAGCTGTCGAGCCCGAGCTTTTCCACTGTGACTTCGATCATCCGTGTGCGGCCTCCGGCCCTGCGCCGGCTGTCAGGTCCCCATGTCCCATGAAGCGAGATACTTCTTCTGTTCGGCGGTCAGCTCATCCACCTGCGCACCCATCGCACTGAGTTTGAGCCGCGCTATCTCGCGATCGATCTCCTCCGGTACGCGGTGCACCGCCTTGGAGAGCGACTGAGCGTTCTTTACCAGATACTCTGCTCCGAGCGATTGGTTCGCAAAGCTCATGTCCATCACCGAGGCGGGATGCCCCTCGGCAGCAGCCAGATTGATCAGACGCCCTTCGCCAAGCACGAAAACGCGTTTGCCGGCGACGGTGTACTCGTCGACGAACTCCTTGACCGAGCGAGGCTCACCGCTGGCGATCCTGCCCAGCCCCTGCAGGTCGAGCTCGACGTTGAAGTGCCCCGAATTACAGACCACGGCCCCATCCTTCATCGCCTTGAAGTGCTCGGTGCGGATGACGTTGATGTTGCCGGTGAGTGTGCAGAAGATGTCGCCGATCGGTGCCGCCTCCTCCATGGTCATAACGCGGAAGCCATCCATCAGGGCCTCGAGTGCCTTGAGCGGATCGATCTCGGTGACAATGACGTTGGCGCCGGCGCCACGCGCGCGGCCGGCCACGCCACGACCGCACCAGCCGTAACCCGCCACCACGAAGTTCGAGCCGGCGAGCAGCAGATTGGTCGCCCTGATGATGCCGTCGATCGTCGACTGGCCGGTGCCGTACCGGTTGTCGAAGAGATGCTTGGTGAACGAATCGTTGACTGAGATCACCGGAAACGCGAGCACGCCATCGGCCGCCATCGCCTTGAGCCGGATCACGCCGGTGGTGGTTTCCTCGGTGCTGCCGATCACCCTCTCGATGAGCGCCTTACGAGCCTTGGCATCTAGCGATTCGACCCACTCGCGCACCGGCGGCGACAGATCATCGAGCCGGTTGAGTGCAATCATGTGGATGGCTCCGACTACGTCGGCGCCATCATCCATCGTGATGTCGGCCTCGTGAGCGAGCGCGTCGCGAATGTGCTCGTAGTACGTCTCGTCGTTCTCGCCCTTGATCGCATAGACCTTGATGCCGTGATCGGCAACCAGGTGAGCGGCGACATCGTCCTGGGTGGAGAGCGGATTGGAGGCGCAGAGTGCTACATCGGCGCCGCCGGCCTTGAGCGTGATCATGAGATTGGCGGTCTCGGTGGTCACGTGCAGACACGCCGCCACGCGCCTGCCTGCAAGCGGCTTTTCCTTCGTGAAGCGTTCACGGATCTGGCGCAGCACGGGCATGGAGCGCTCGGCCCATTCGGTGCGGAGCTTCCCGTGCCCGGCGAGAGACAGATCCTTCACATCGTGGGAGCGAGCGGCCGAGGCGCGCTCGGTTCGGACGGTGGTCGTCATGACGAAAGTTCGGTAAAGGTCAACGCGCTGCGCGACGGAGCGCGTCGGCGCGATCGGTTTGTTCCCAGGAGAAGAGCGTGGACTCCCCTGCGCCGCTGGTCTGGCGTTGTGGCGCACGTCCAAAGTGGCCGTACGCGGCGGTCTGACGATAGATAGGCTTCTGCAGGTCGAGTGCGGCGATGATTCCGCGAGGCGTCAGGTTGAAGACCTCGCTAACGGCGCGCTCGATGCTGCATTCCTCGATCTCGCTCGTTCCGAAAGTCTCGACCATGATCGAAACGGGTTCGGCGACGCCGATGGCGTACGCGAGCTGCACTTCACACTTGCGGGCGAGCCCGGCGGCGATGATCGTCTTGGCGACCCAGCGCGCGGCGTAGGCGGCGGAGCGGTCGACCTTGGTCGGGTCCTTTCCGGAAAAGGCACCGCCGCCGTGACGTCCCATTCCGCCATAAGTGTCGACGATGATCTTGCGCCCGGTGAGCCCGGCATCGCCCTGCGGTCCGCCGGTAACGAAACGGCCGGTGGGATTGATGTGGGTGATCAGCGTTTTCGGATCGAACAGCTCGGGCGGCAACGATGGGAAAATGACCTGTTCCTTCACCGCCTGATGGAGCTCGGCGTTGCCCACGCTCTCGGCGTGCTGCGTCGACACGACGACGGTGGTGACGCGCACCGGCCGCCCGTTCTCGTACTGAACCGTGACCTGCGACTTGCCATCCGGCCTGAGCCAGGGCAGCGAGCCGTCGTGCCGGCACTCGGCGAGCCGCTTCGTTATGCGGTGCGCGAGCTGGATAGGCATCGGCATCAACTCGGGCGTTTCGTCGGTGGCGTACCCGAACATCATTCCCTGATCGCCCGCGCCTCCGGTATCCACGCCCTGACTGATGTCGGGAGACTGCCGGTCGATGGTGCTCATCACCGCGCACGTCTTCGAGTCGAAGCCAT
>JBPCLX010000083.1:0-7970 GCA_051002815.1 Gemmatimonadaceae bacterium | reverse complement strand
GAGTAGCTCAGTTGGTAGAGCAGGTGACTGTTAATCACCGGGTCGGGGGTTCGAGTCCCTCCTCGGGAGTTTTGCGCGATGAGCAACGGGTCAGGCCCAGCGGCCTGGCCCGTTTTCGCATCACCGCCTCGCTAGCTCGGCGTTAATGCGACCGCCATCTAGAGCGCGTCCTGCTCTTCTGGAAGTACGACTCGCAGCGCTTCATGGCCGATTCGGAACGTAACGCCGCGATCGCCTGTTTGGCGGTGCCTCCTCACGCGTTGAGATATGCGGCGATGGTCATCGGTGGTGACACTCTGATGGTCGCACTCTGCATCGTGACAGAGCGACGCGGAGCCTACAGCCGTGCCGAACGTGCTGTTGATTGGCCCATAAAAGGGCCGAGCCGCGTGGGAAGTTTTTCTCGTCCGGCGCGTAGATTAAACCGTGCACAACCTGCCGGCGCTAGCGCGATGGCGGTTCAGGGGGCAGACTCCCTCCCGGGTCATTCTTCGCGCCGTCGATCCGGTTACGCAGCTTCACTCATCCAGCAAAGAGCCCAGTGCCAAAAACAGCCCTCACGCTCCTCGTCCTGGCCCTCACAGTCGCGGCCTGCACGCAGGGAGAAAACGACACCTTCGCAGACTCTGCCGGCTCGGCGGAAGCCGTCATCGCCGCGGCGCAGGCCATCGACAGCGCGCAACTACTGACCAGGATCAACGATCTCGCCGCCGATTCCATGGAAGGGCGCTCTCCCGGAACGCCTGGCGAGGAAAAAACGGTCGCCTATCTAACCTCTGCCTTCCAGGCGCTGGGCCTCGAGCCGGGCAACCCCGACGGCACGTACATTCAGAACGTCGACCTCATCGGCTACGAGTCCCGGCCGAGCGTCGCGTTCACCGCCGGCGGCCGAACGATTCCCGCTCGCTACCCCACCGAGTACGTGGCCAGCTCGAGGCACGACCGAGCCAAGACGACGGTCGACAATTCGGAAATAGTGTTCGTGGGCTACGGTGTGGTCGCGCCCGAGTACGATTGGGATGACTACAAGGGTCTCGATGTGACGGGCAAGACGATCATCATGCTGGTCAACGATCCGGCGGTGAAGTCGACAGGCGATACCAGCCAGCTCGACACGGCGATGTTCAATGGCAACGCCATGACCTACTACGGCCGGTGGACGTACAAGTACGAGATTGCAAGCGAGAAAGGAGCCGCTGCGGCGCTGATCGTTCACGAGACCGGCCCCGCCGGCTATCCGTACGCGGTGGTCGAAGGAAGCTTTTCGCGAGAGCAGATCGATGTGCCGTCCCCGAACGCCGATGACCGCGTGGCGGTGGAAGGCTGGCTCGCGCTAGGCAAGGCCAGGGAGCTGATCAACGCCGCCGGTTACGATTTCGATTCGCTCAAGACCGCTGCCACGCGCAAGGACTTCCGCCCGGTTACCCTCAACGCGCGCGCCAGCTTCGACATCGACATCGGCGTGCGCCGCATTCAGTCGAAGAACGTCGTCGCCAAATTGCCGGGAAGCGAGCTGCCTGACGAATACGTCGTGTACACCGCGCACTGGGACCACCTCGGCCGCGACACGACCGTACAGGGGGACCAGATCTTCAACGGTGCGCTGGACAACGCCAGCGGCACCGCCTCGATGATCGAGATCGCCGAGGCTTTCACCAGACTCGAGACTCCGCCGCGGCGGTCGATTCTCTTCCTGGCGGTTACCGCAGAGGAGAAGGGGCTGCTCGGCGCCAAGTATTACGCGTCCAACCCCCTTTATCCCCTCGACCATACCGTCGCCAACATCAACCTGGACGGCATCAATCAGTGGGGAAGCACGAGTGATCTCACGGTCGTGGGGCTCGGTAACTCTTCCCTGGATGACGTGCTGACACGTGTGTTGGCGGCCGAGAATCGCACGGTGCGCGCGGACGCCGAGCCGGAGAAGGGTTTCTACTACCGCTCCGACCATTTCGAGTTCGCCAAGCAGGGGGTGCCGGCGTTGTACGTGGATGCCGGAACCGAGTTCGTGGGGCGGGATGCCGGCTACGGAATGCAAAAGCGGGAGGAGTACACAAGCACCGACTATCACGCGCTTTCCGATCACGTAAAGCCGGACTGGGATCTCAGCGGCGCCATCGATGATGCGCGTGTGCTCTTCCGCGTGGGATACGTCGTGGCCCAGACTCCAGCGATTCCCGAGTGGAAGCAGGGAACCGAGTTCAAGGCGCGGCGCGACTCGATGATGGCGGGTCGTTAGGGAACGGGCACACCAGCTACACGATCAGAACCTGACCGGGAGCGCCGCTCCGTCATGCGTTCCCGGGAAAGGCTCGAACCCCGAACAGGCCGCTAGCAAGGACGTACCCCAGCCAGAGTGCACCGAGGGAAAGCACCACGCTCGCCACCGCGTATAGCCCGGCGCGCCCGATCTGCCCTTTCTCCAGCAGCTGAACGGTCTCCAGACTGAAGGTGGAGAAGGTGGTGTAGCCGCCGCAGAATCCGACTGCCAGCAGCGCGCGCATTTCCGGCGAAATGCCCGGCGCTACCAGCACCGTGCGGGCGAGAACACCGAGCAGAAGTGATCCGGTGACGTTTACCAGCATCGTCCCCGTCGGGAAAGGCGTTTCGCTGGCACGCTGCACCCAGCCAGCGATCACATAACGCGCGACTCCGCCGAGTGCGCTGCCGAGGGCGATGTGGAGGATCATTCTTGGGGTAGGATAGAGATAAAATGGGGTCTTCCGGGATTACAGCTGGTAGTTGCGAACTGGGGACTCGCGACAGGCATCGAAGGGCAACGCTCCGAGATGCCTGAAGAACCTGAGGCGCATCCGAATTGACCCTCCCCCACCGTAGAAGTACCTCTGCATCCTCGGCGAACCCTCCGCGACCCTCAGCGTTAAAATTGCGGGAGTCACGAACGGCAGCAATCCCTGACGACCCACTTGAAAGCCTGAAGGCCAGCAAAATGAAGGTTGCGACCCGCACGGACTGAGCTCGCGACCTGATGTACCTCCAGCGCCGTGGCTTGCAAGGGGACCCCTCGCGTCGCGTTCGCCCGGCCGCGGATGCCATCTGGAATCGATCATGCCCAATTCCGCGGAACTCAGGTTACATACTCGCTTTCGCTCCGCCATTCTCGGCGAAGTGCGCACCCTCGCCGTGCTCCTTCCGCCTCAATATGATCGGGAGCCTCTCCGTCGGTACCCCGTGCTGTACCTGCAGGACGGCCAGAATCTGTTTCCGGCCACCTCTCAGCTCGGGAAGGACTGGCAACTCGATGAGATCGTACCCACGCTCATCGCCGACGGCACAGTCGAGCCGCTGATCATCGCGGGCATCTTCCACGCGGGTGACCGTCGAATAGACGAGCTGACGCCGAGGGTTGACCGGAACCAGAAGCGAGGGGGCGGCGCCGGGAAGTACGAGCGGATGCTCCTCGAGGAGGTGATGCCGTTCATTGGCGCTCGCTACCGGACCCGCATCGGGCCCGGCAACACAGGGATCGGCGGCTCCTCGCTAGGTGGTCTCGTATCGCTGTGGACCGCGCTTCGCCACCCCGACGTCTTCGGACGCGTTGCGGCCTTGTCCCCATCCGCATGGTGGGACCGACGGCGGCTGGTGCGCGACGTCCGCGCGATCGACCGGCTTCCGGACATGCGGGTTTGGCTCTCGGTAGGCACGAGCGAGGGACGGACCGGCGCACCAGTGGTGCGTGCTCTGCGTGATGCGATGATCGGAAGCGGCTGGGTGCTCGGCCGCGACCTCCGCTATCACGAAGAGCGCGGTGGCGGACACGATGAGCACGCCTGGGCAGCCCTGCTCGAACCGTGCCTCCGATTTCTCTTTCCGACGCGCCCCGACGAGCCTGCCGACCTTGGCGGGCTCGAGCGGCTCTGAAGAACCTAACCTAGGGTTAGGGGTTAGGGGTTAGGGGTTGGGGACAAGGGATCAGGGGCTAAAGAACCGAGACTCCATTCATCATGTCTTCACGTGCTGCGCGCATTTCCTCGGGGAAATTTCCGATCATGCCGGCGCACCCTCGCTGCCACAGCCGCACGCCCAGCGCCGGATCGTTCACCGTCCACACGTGCACCGGGCATCCGAGACGCCGCGCTCGTTGGACGAAACCGCGGGTCGGCACGGGGATGGCCCGCCACCGCACCGGCACGAACAGCGCCCGATAGGCAACGGAAGGCGGCACGCGCGGCGCAAATCTGAGTCTCGCAGCCTCTGCGCGCGCCGCACCGGTCATCCACCCCTCCGCACGAAAGGCCGCCACGGCCGCTGGATCGAACGCGGAGACCACCGCCCGGGCTTTTCCGCCGTGTCTACCGAGTACACGTAGCGACTCCTGCTGTGCGCGCGCCGTCTTGATCTCGAGAACGATTGGCAGATCGGGAAACGCTCCGAGCACCTCGTCGAGCGTAGGGACGTGAATGCCGCGCCCGCGGAACGGATAGCTGCGGCTCCCATCGGTCGTGAAGCGCGCGCCCGCATCCGCCTCACGAATGTCAGAGTACCGCATCCCGGCCACGGCGCCGGAGCGGTCGGTCGTTCTGTCGAGGGTTGCATCGTGAATGACGACGGCGACGCCGTCGGCGGAGAGGTGTACGTCGAACTCCAGCGCGTCGACACCTGCCGAGATGGCGAGCTCGAATGATGGGAGGGTGTTTTCCGGCGCGTGCCCCGACGCGCCCCGGTGACCTATGACCGGATGCGCGTCGGGGTCGATCAACGGAGCGATCAGGCCGCCCCGGGTCATGCGAGGCCGGTCAGCGCTGCCGCGCGCCGAAGGTGTACGAGGCCTGCAGAAATACCAGACGGCCGATTGCCGGCGCGCCAATGAACTGCTGCTTCTGATCGTTGAACGCGTTCTGCACGTCGAGCGTCAACAGCGTATTCGCGGCAAACGGAACGCGGTACGAAACGTTGAAATCGAACAGGGTGTGTCCCTCGACATCTCCGATGTACACGCCGGAATTCATCGGGAACCCGGCGGCGAACCGCCCGCGTCCCTGCACCGTCAACTCGTCGGTGCGGAAGCGAAGCCCCGCCGTGCCGCGAGTCTTTGGCGCGTTAAGCGCAATGTCGGAGAGCCCGCCCACTTCATCCCGCGGAAAGAAGTCGTCGCTCGCCAACGACAAGGTGCCCATCAGGGTCCAGCGGTCGGTGAGCAACGCATCGATGGCAAAGTCGGCGCCGTACAGGTCGAGCTCACCGAAATTGCGGTAAGTCAAATACAGGTCCGGAGAATTCGTAAGGTTGCTGGTGGGCGTTACAGTACCTAGCGGCACGCCCTTCACGCCATTGGCGATGGCCTGCGCCTGCCCCTGCGCCACCGGCGCCGGCGCGCCACCCGCCTGGAAGACTGCTGCCAGGTAATTGGCAAGCGATGCCGAGTCGACGAATACGTTAGGCGTTTCGACGATCAGCGGGCCAATGAAGTCCGTCCGCTTCTCGAAGAACACGTTGGCAGCGAGAAGGATCTTCTCGCCCAGAAGCCCGCGATAGCCGCCTTCGATCACATCGTTTGTCGTCGGCTTCAAGGTCTCGATGTCCGTTACGTCACCGGCGGTTACGGGCCGGAACGCCCCGGTAGAGGTGTTGAGCACTCGAAGATGCGTGCCGACCATCGTCGCGTCGGGTGCAGGAACCCCGGTCAGGTCGACGCCCTGCGCCTGCATGAACGCCACGAACGGCGACCAGAGCCCGGTGATGTCCACGCCGCGAGTCGCGCTCGGATCGGCCGTGAAGTACGACCGCATGCACAGCCCGCCGGCACAGCTGCGGTCGAATCGGAAACCACCGGCTGGCACCCCGGCGGTGCGGATCTGAATGGGAAGAGCCGGATTGAGCCGTTGCACCGCCAGATCCAGAAACAGATTGTTGGTACTCGGCGTGCTGAATGCACGATTATAGCTGAGCCGCAGGCTGTGATTGTCGGTAGCCTTGAACACCACCGCCGCGCGCGGCGACCAGACGGGATCCTCGAGCTCGCTGTGATCGTCGGCGCGGATGGCGGCAAACAGGTCCAGCCGATCGGTCAGCGCCATCTTGCTATGCAGATAGGCGCCGATCTCGGTGATCTCGTCAATGTCCTCGTTGCGCCCGTTGATCGTGCCTTCGGTGCGCGGATCCGTCTTCTGGGCGTCGATGCCATAGATCAGGTCGATGCGCTCGCCGAGATACGTACCGTGCTGCAGCTGGCCGACGAGCATCTGCGACTTGTCGATGATCGGTTGTCCGGTCCGCAGAAGAAACGTTTCGCCGGCATCGGACATGTTCACGAAGACCTGAGCGAATAGCCGGTTCCACCGGGCACGCGTCTGGACATACGTGTAGCGCCAGTCGTTCACCTGGGCTGCGCCGATCCCGGTCAGCTCGATCGCGCTGCCTGCATGTGACGCGCCGGCGCCGACTATGATGTCCGTCTCCTCGTTAGGACGGAAGTCGGTGCGACCCTCCAACGTCCATCGCTGCACATCGAAGTCCCGGGCAATCGGGCAGGTTCCCGTGCCCCCCGGGCAAGCCCTCTGCGTTTCAGCAGGATCGACGAACTGCCAATCCATGCCCTGCGTGTACTGCCCCGACAACTTGTAGCCAAACCGGTCGCCGACCGTTCCCGCATGCCGCAACGCGCCACGGGTGACGGTCTTGTCAGCAAAGCTCTCTTCAACGCCCGTTGGAAGACCTTCCGATTCCGATCGCGTGCCGCCACCGAGCGAGATAGTCGTCCCTTCGGACTCGAACGGCGTCTTGGTGATCACGTGCATCACGCCGTTCGCCGAATTGGGCCCGTACAATGCCGAAGCCGGACCAAGGAGCACCTCGATCCGCCCGACATCCTCGTTGGCTGTCGGTACGAGGAACGAAGTATTCACCCGAAGTGAGGGAACGAATGCATAACGGTTGTCCGTGAGCGTCAGCATCGCACCGGAGAAAACGTTGTTGAAGCCGCGGGTCACGGTGCTGTTAGTAATCAGCCCAGTCTGCGCCATGTCCACGCCGGGCTGTGCCTTGATTTGATCGTTGAGCGTGAGCGCCGGAGTTTCTTCTATGTCGCGCTCCAGCACCACCGAGACCGACGCCGGTGCCTCGAGCGCCTTCTCCTCCGTGCGGCCGGCCGAGATGATCGTTGGGTTGAGCTCCACCGCTACCGCCGACAGCGTGACGTCCGCGGTTTCGGTCGCATCGGCTCCCACCGTCACCGTATGCGCAAGCTGCGCGTAGCCAACGCGCGAGAAGTTGAGCGTGAAAGACCCCGCCGGCAGTCCGCCAACCCGGTAGGTACCCGAGGGGGTGGTCAGCACGTTCCGGATGACACCATTGCCGCGCGCTTCCACGCGGACGTCCGGAATGGGCGAGCCGGTCTCCCGGTCCGTAACCCGCCCAGTGATCTGTCCGGACTGCGCCGCGGCGACACTCGCCAACCCGCTGAGTGCCACGAGCGCGGTCGTGAGCCATCGCTGCACCGAACTGACCATATGAAACCTCCATAATGAAAAGCGTGGGGGTGCATTTCGTGCGCTCAAGCAACGAGTCGTCGGCCGCGGTTGCACGCACTGGCGACGCGGGCAAGATAGTGGATTTCCACGATCCGTCGAGGGGCCGCTAATGGCGCTATCGCTAATCGGCCTCCATCTTGCGACTTGTTCACGACTTTCAGGGAGCTCGCGAAATGAGAAAAAGTTCTGTCGTCATGCTTGCTTTGGGCGCACTGGTCGTGGCCGGGTGCTCTCGCTTCCGCCAGCCGGAGGCGGCAGAGATGCTCCAGTCCATTCGGGCCGAGCTCTCCGATGCAAGCGGCCGCCGGGTGGGCGAGGTCACCATCCAACAGCTTCCCAGGGGCGTGCTCATGGTCGCCGATCTCTCGTCGTTGCCGTCTGGAACGCACGCAATGCACTTTCACGAAACGGGGCGATGCGTGCCGCCGTTCGAGTCGGCGGGCGGGCATCACAACCCCACCGGCACGCAACACGGCTATC
>JBPCLX010000082.1:0-2659 GCA_051002815.1 Gemmatimonadaceae bacterium | reverse complement strand
CTCACGCCGCGGCCTGAGCTTGCCGAACGCTGGGACATCGAGGACCATGGCGCGCGCTACCGCTTTCATTTGCGCCGCGATGTGCGCTGGCACGACGGTGTGCCCTTCACCTCCGCGGACGTCAAGTTCACCTTCGAGGAACTGCTGCTGAAGTTCCATTCACGTACGCGCGCCTCGCTCGGCCCCGCGCTGCTTCGAATCGATGCGCCTGACGACTCCACTGTCGTCTTTCAGTTCCGCCATCCTTATGCGCCGCTCCTGCAGCAGCTCGATGTCGGCGAAGCGCCGATCATGCCCCGGCACGTGTTCGCCGGCACCGATCCGCTGCGCAATCCGGCGAACATAGCGCCAACCGGCACCGGGCCGTTCCGTTTCGTGGCGTACAACCCTAACGGCGAGATTCGCTACCGGGCGAACGCCGATTACTTTCGTGGTCCACCCCCGCTCGACGCAGTGGTGCTCCGGATCATCCCGGATCCCGGTACCCAGGTCATGGCGCTCGAAGCCGGCGAGGTCGACTGGCTATTCGCCGTGCCTGGGCCCGAGCGGCAGCGCCTGCGCGCTGACCCACGCATCCGGCTCATTCAGGGTACGGTGAACTCCGGCGGCAGCAACTGTGTCATGACGCTCGGGTTCAATCTCGACCGTCCCTGGTTTCGCGATATTCGTGTCCGTCGCGCCTTCGCCCACGCGTTCGACCGCCAGCAGTTCCTGGAGCGGGTGCTGTTCGGCGAAGGGCGAGTGGCGGAGGCACCCATCTCCTCCCGCATCGGGTTTGCGCACGCCTCGGATCTCGCGATGCCGCCCTTCGACACGGCGCGCTCCAAACAGCTGCTCGATGCGGTTGGCTGGCGCCGGGTGGACGATGAAATGCGAACCGCGCATGACGTTCCCGGCATTGCCGATGGCACTCCATTCGTCATTGGATTCAAGGGAATGCCCAGCCAGATGGTGTATGGCGATCTCCTCCGCGCACAACTGCGCGCGATCGGGATCGAGCTCCGCCTCGAGCCGCTCGACCCGGCGGTTTTTGCCCATGCCGTGTTTACCGCGCGCGACTTCGATACCGCAATCGCGGCGTACTGCAATGGAACCGACCCGGAGATCGGGGTTCGCCGGCAACTCGTGTCGTCGAACATTGGGCCCATTCCGTTCTCGAACATGGCGGGTTACCGCAACCCGGTGATGGACAGCCTGTTCGAGCGGGCGGGTGCTGCGCTGGCGGTTGGAGATCGACGCGGGTTTTACCGGCAGATACAGGAGATCGCGATAGAAGATCAGCCTTACGTCTGGCTGGTGGAGACGATCGATACTCGCGCGCATTCCGTGCGCTGTCGCGGGTTCCGGACATCTGCTCACTTTGCAGCCATAGCCGAGTGCAGCGAGTGAAGGGCCAGTTCATCGTCAGGCGATTGCTGCAGGTAGTGCCCACCGTGTTCGGCATCGTAGTGATTGGCTTCCTGCTGATTCGCTTTGCGCCGGGAGATCCGATTCTCGCGCTGGCCGGGGATCACGGAGATGCGGCGTATTACGCGTTCATGCGGGAACGCTTTGGTCTCGACCAGTCGCTGCCGCGACAGCTGATCACGTACTTCGTCCGGGTGGTCAGCGGAGACTTCGGCCACTCGTATGTGTATGGGCGCAGCACTCTCTCGGTCATAGCCGAGCGAGTGCCCGCTACGCTCCTGCTGACCGGCACGGCGTTGCTGATCGCCGTCGCGGCAGCCATTCCTCTGGGTGCGCTGGCGGCACGCCGCCCGAACGGTGCGCGTGACATTGGTATCACCGGGATCGCTCTCGGGCTCTACTCGACACCGGTCTTCTGGCTGGGCCAGCTCGCCATCCTGCTGTTCGCGCTCGCGCTCGGTGTCGTGCCTATCCAGGGCATGACGGCTGCGGGCAGCGATGCCGTGGGCATTGCGCGAGCCATGGATGTTCTGCGTCACCTTGCACTGCCGGCACTGGTGCTGGCATCACAGGAGCTGGCGGTGCTCGTCCGGCTGACGCGCAGTGGTCTGCTCGACGAGCTGGGTCGCGATCACATTCGCACAGCGCGCGCCAAGGGAGTACGCGAGCCGGTCGTTCTCGTTCGCCATGCAATGCCACGCGCACTTCTCGCTTCGATCACGGTGATCGGTGCGCGCGCGGGGCATCTGATCTCGGGCGCGGTCATCGTCGAGGTCGTGTTTGGCTGGCCGGGGATTGGACGCCTGCTGCTCGCGGCACTCCAGACGCGCGATACGCCGGTTCTGCTCGGGTTGTTTCTCGTCGTCGCATTCGCCGTCGTCGTGGCAAACCTCGTGACCGATCTGATCTATGCCGCCATCGATCCCCGGATCCGCCTCCGCTGAACTGGCTCCGGCGAGCCTAACGCCGCTGTCCGGATTCCTGTGGCGGCCCACCTTTGGTGCCGTAACGGCGCTCCCGGCCGGGAAAATCGGTCTCGCCCTCACCGGATTGACCCTGGCGACCGCTCTGGCCGGACCGTTCGTGGCGAGCGCCGATCCATTGGTACTGAGCGGTGCGTCGCTGGTGCCGCCGTCGCTGAATCATCCGATGGGTACCGACGCCCTCGGGCGGGATCTGTTCAGCGGTGTGCTTCACGGTGCACGCACTTCTCTGCTCATCGCCGGCGCCGTGAGCGGCCTCGCGTTCGCGA
>JBPCLX010000081.1:0-3751 GCA_051002815.1 Gemmatimonadaceae bacterium | reverse complement strand
CGCATACTCGGCGCTCCGCATTCTCGGAGCACCGGCGATGGACGCGATGGCCACCGGCCGGGTGGCGGCGTGTCGCCCCGACGGTGCTGGACCGGTGGGCATTTACAAACCGCGACGCCCGCAGGCGTCCCCGCTCGTTCGCATCGTCGCGGATCAGTTCCCACGCTGTAACTCGTGTACGAGGAGCGCTTCGCGCCCACGCATGGCGCGTGGCGCGCCGTCGTGCCGGAGGTCGCCGACAAGTTCCTCGCGTGCGGCGTCCTCGAGCATGGCTTTGCGCGCGTGCACTGTGACGCGTGCGCGCACGAGTACTTGCTCGCCTTTTCGTGCAAGGCTCGCTACTTCTGCCCCAGTTGCCACGCCAAACGCCTCGCGCTGTGGACGCTCTGGCTTGAGGAGACGCTCCTCGCGCCCGTGCCGCACCGGCAGGTGGCGCTCACGATCCCGAAGCGGCTCCGCACGTGGTGCCTGTATCGCCGCGCACTCCTCGGCGATCTGGCGCGCGTTGCCGCCCGAACCGTGACGGCCGCCGTGCGCACGCTCACGCGCGAGCCCAATCTCGCAGTCGGCGTCGTCGCGTGCATCCAGACGCACGGGTCGCTCGCCAATTGGCATCCGCACATTCACCTGCTGGCCCGCGCACGACACGGTGGCCTTCACCGAAGCGTTCCGCCGCGCCGTGCTCCGGCTCTTCGTCCGGCGCGGGATCCTCGAGGCCGACGAGGCCGACGGCATGCTCGCGTGGCCCACTCGGGCTTTCCATGCGGAACCTCGCGTTCATTACCGAAGGCGCTGTGATCGACCGGATTCTCGCGCACCTGCGTCGGACGCGGAGCGACGCGCGGGGTCCCCCGTCGACGCAGCGGCCCGCCCGCCGGGACAGGCGCCCGGCGCCCACCCAAGCGTAGTCCGCACGCCAGTTCGCTCTGGATCCTCCCCGGCGTGGCCGGGGCCTCGTGGCGTAGGCGACACCGGGCTCCGCCCCGAGGAAAGCGTCGCCGAACCCTGGTGAGCGGCGTTCGCTGATTGCGATCATGGCTTAGGACCAAGGGCGGTCCCTCCCGCCGGACGTGGCGGACGTGCCCAAGGTCGGTCGTCATCCGCCCCGCGCACCGCCTACACCCGCGCGCGCGATTGAAATTCCTATCGCCCCGACGCAAAAACCGGAGCACGCTCGACGCCGCGCGCTCCGGTGAACTTTTTCGCAACACCGGCACGCTGAAGGGCGCCGGTGATACCAGCCTGGCGCTACTGCCGCGTTCCCACGGCCATCAATGCGGCCACCGAGTCGGCGCCCGTAGTCGGATACCGCGCGATCGTCCTGGCCATGAGCTTTCCATCCTCCATCCAGGCGACAGAACTGGTGGAAACTTGAGTACCAGGCCGCAGGCTGCTCTGGAATGGACCCGCCTCCGTCATCAGACTGTCACCACTCCGGCCGGTGACCCGCATCTGAATTGTGGGCCGGTTCGGGAAAGCGAACGCCCACGCCGTCGTGTCAGTCGTATTGAGGACGTAGGTCGTGACAACCGTGTCGCGGCCCTCGGGCATGACGTTCACGTTCCACACACCGGCGAAACTTGCCAGCGACGGGCCTGCCGTGGCGTCCATCGCCATAGCCGCGTCGGTGTCAGCCGGCGCTTCCTCATTCGCCGTACATCCTGCGAAAATCACCACGCATCCAATCAGGGCGGCAATGCGCATCGAGACTCCGTTCATGAGAGGGGACATCCTGCACACAACACTCCGCGTGCGTCCGGTGGAAGCAAATCATAGCGGGGCAATGTTCAACCAGCAAGAAGACCGCCTCATAGCCTCAGCGAACCTTCTTCCAGGTTGTCCCGGCCGGTCCGTCCTGTGTATTGACAGTCTAACGTCGCACTGACATATTGTTCCAGTGCTCAACCAACCAGACGCCTTCGACCTCGCCGAGCTGAGTGACCGTGCCGGCGTTAGTCAGCGCACTGTAAGGTATTACATCCAGCAAGGGCTCCTGCCTTCGCCGGAGACCCGCGGTCCCGGCGCCCATTACGGGCCGGAGCATCTCGACCGGTTGCGGCTGATCCGGACGCTTCAGCGGCAGCACCTCCCGTTAGCCGAGATACGGCGGCGGCTGGAGGAGCTGGGACCGGAGGAGATCCGGGCGCTGCTCGCGGCGGACAGGACCGTGGGGGATGCGAAGGACTACATCAGGAGCGTGCTGTCAGAGGGCGCTCCGATGTTGATGTCGTCCGCGCTTGGGGAGCCGACGCCGCCGTATGGCCGGCAGCACCCCGACCTGTCCGGGAAGGACAGGCAGCGCAAGGGGATGGTGCGGGCGCAGTGGGATCGGATCCCGCTCGCCGCGGACGTCGAGCTTCACGTGCGTCGTCCGCTGTCGAGGGAGCAGAACAAGCAGATCGAGCGCCTGCTGGAGGCGGCTCGTCACATTTTCGAAGAGGAATGACCATGACGTTTTCCATCAGGGCTGACCGGCAGCTAATTCGCGCCGGCGCATCGAGTGTTCGGTACGTCATGGTGTCCGGAGTCGCGCCGGAGGCGCCGCGGCGGGGGGTGCGGCTTCCGGTGAACATCGCCCTCGTTCTCGACCGGTCGGGGTCGATGGATGGTGCCCGGAAGTTCGTGCTTGCGCGCGAGGCCGTCGAGCAGGCGCTGCGGATGCTGCGGCCGGAGGACCGCTTCGCGCTCGTCGTGTACGACGACGCGGTGGACGTGCTCCAGCGGTCCACGCACGCGACGCCGGACGCCAAGCGGGCGGCGCTCCAGGCGCTGCGCAACGTCGGGCCGCGCAACTCCACTGACCTGTGCGCCGGGTGGATGGGTGGTAGCGCCGAGATCGCCGAGCATCTGCGTGAGGAAGGCGTGGCGCGTGCGCTGCTGCTGACCGACGGGCTCGCGAACCGCGGCGTGACCGACCACGCGACGCTCGTCCGCCATGCCGGCGAGCTGCGCCAGCGCGGGATCGCGACGTCAACGTTCGGCGTCGGCGAGGACTTCGACGAGCGGCTCCTGCGCGACATGGGGCACGAGGGCGGCGGCAACTTCTATTTCATCGAGACGCCGGCGCAGATCCCCGACCTGCTCACGAGCGAGCTTGGCGAGGCACTGGAAGTCGTGGCGCGCAATGCTGCGCTCGAGATGGTGCTGCCGAGGGGTGCGCGGGCGGAAGTGCTGAGCCGGTTCCGGTTCGCGCAGATGCCGGGCGGCAACGAGCTGCGCGTCGAGCTGGGCGATCTCTCATCGGGCCAGGAGTATCGCGCGGTGGTCCGCTTGCAGTTCGCGCCGGGCCAGGCGGGCGAGCGGGCGAGCCTTCGCGTGGCGATGACGGCGGCCGATGCGGCGATCGAACGCAGCGAGAGCACGCTGACGTGGACGTATGCGACGCACGCCGACAATGATGTGCAGGTTCGGGATGTCGAGGTCGATCGCGAGGTCGGGACGCTGTATGCGGCGAGCGCGCGCGCCGAGGCGACGGAAGCAAACCGGGAGGGGGATTTCGAGCGTGCGCGGCGCGTGCTGGAGCGGACCGCTGCGCGCATTGCCGAGTACGCGGGTGACGATCGGCTGCTGCGGGAGCTCGCGCGGGCGCTGCGCGCGGAGGTGCCGGAGTACGCGGATACGCACCTGAGCGCGATGAGCCTCAAGGAGAAGATGTTCGCGGCGCATGCAATGCAACGTCATCGCGATGTGGAGGGAAAGGCGCGGCGGCGACGGTAGGGATCAGCCGAGCATTTCCTCCAGCGCGAACCTC
>JBPCLX010000080.1:0-13408 GCA_051002815.1 Gemmatimonadaceae bacterium | reverse complement strand
CGGCACGTCCATTTCGCGCAGCAGCTGCAGGCAGCCTAGCCAGATTGCGCTGTCCCCCACGTTGGAGTGGGCGGGGAAGTCGAGCAGCGCGATGGACGGAGCACCGGCAACGAGCGGCTGCACCACGGCGGACAGCGAGCTCCGTAGAGAGGAGAGCAGCGTCGTGTGCCCTGTCACGAATTGCCACCTCGCAGCTCCGGATCGAGGAAGACGCCCATCGAGCCTTCGCGCCTTGCAACCTTTATCAGAACCGCCGGTCCTCGCGTCCACTCCGATAGCGTAGAGAGCTTCCATCCTACCGCCTGCAGCCGGTAGTCGCCCGGAGCGAGATTGAGGCTGAAGGCGACCTGGACGGCAAAGCATCCCGATGCAGGCAAGTGCAACGTCGCTGCAGGGGCATACGCTGCGGCCAGACGAGTCTCCTCCGGAAGTCGCCAGACCCGAACGCCTAGCGCGAGGTCATCGCGCTCACCTCCAAGAGCTTCCCCCTGCAGCTCCAGCGCAACTCGGTCGCCCGCGCGCAATGACTCCGGGTCCTGATGCTGCAGCGCGAGTCCGGTGAGCACCACCGGACAGTTCGCCTTGGTTGGGTCGGCCTGAAGCTGCACTCCTTCCACATACGCAGCGATGCAAGCCTCGGCTGATCCTTCGAATACGCTCCGGCCCCCCGAGAGCAGGATGGCGCGGTCACATAACGCGGCAATACGGTCGAGCTGGTGCGATACCATGATGATCGGGATGCCCCGCCGTACTTCGCTCTGCAGCTTCTCGAACGCACGCGCCTGGAACGCCCGGTCGCCCACCGCCAGCACCTCATCGATGAGCAGCACGTCGGCTTCGAAGTGCGCGGCGATGGCGAAGCCGAGCCGCGCATTCATTCCGTTCGAGTAATGCTTGACCGGAGTATCGAGGAACTCACCAATGCCGGCAAAGTCAATGATCTCATCGAATCGCCTCGCGATCTCCGAGCGCGACATTCCCATGATCGCGCCTTGCAGAAACACGTTTTCGCGACCCGTCAACTCCGGATGAAATCCGGCGGCCAACTCGATGAGTGCACCAACGCGGCCGTTCACCAGCACGCTCCCCCGATCGGGTCGCAAAATACGCGTGACGAGCCGGAGAATGGTGGATTTTCCGGCGCCGTTAGGTCCAATGACGCCGAGGACTTCACCTCCCTTCACGCTGAACGACAGACCTTGCAACGCCCAGAAGTCATTGGCTGCGCTCGCGCGGTCGTTGGCCCGCCCGGTCAGCCGGCGCGTAATCGCCGGCAGGAGCTCGCGCAACGAATCGGCGCGATGGCCGCGCCGGAAGCGCTTTGCGACGTCGTCGAAGACGATGCCTGGCTGACTGGCGGTCTCAGACAATCCAGCCTCGCACCATCTGGCGCTCCCATTGCGGCGCCCATCGCCAGAGCAGGGGAAAATCGCGGAGCGCGCGCAGCCGCGCGATCCGCCTCGTCAGGCGCGCCGAGTCCCGCAGCGAACGGTTCACTGCCCGCTCGACATCCGGTCGCCCCATGCGACGCGCCAGCTCCAGGACATAGCCGAACTGGCGCACGTCAAAGTCTTCCTTGCAGAAGATGCGGCCGGCGCGGTCGAGATCCAGCCAGCCGCGATCGAACGTCGCGCACCCTTCGAGTGCACCCAGCGTCTCGAGAGCCAGCATCGTCCGGTAACAGTTATTGCACTGGCCGCAGTTGCCGCCGTCCTCCGAGTGGTAACAAACCCGGAGATGCCGCATCGCCAGTGGCGATCTTGCGACGTACTCGGTCTTCTCGACCCGCATGAATGCCGCTCCGTCGTGCAGCACGGTGGTGCGCGAGGAGGTGAACATCGGATCGGTGAGCGGATGCGAGCCCCAGAAGCGAAGGTCGCGATACCCTGCCGATGAGGCAATGATCACCGTGCCATACGAGCCACCTAACGCGTGCGCCACGCCGGCCAGCGCCGCGCCGTGCGCCACTCTCGACCAGCTCGCTTCGGAGAACCGGGTCTCGCGGAGATTCGTGGCCGCCACGACCAGGCGCTTCCGCATCGCGTCGGCTGCGCGCTGGAGCGACGCACGGACGTTGGCGAACCCGCGCTCGTTGCCGAGTGGGATGTCCAGGCCATGAACGAAAATCAGGTCATCGATTGCGAGCGTGCGCGGAGTCCCTTCACCCGCGTCGTGTCGCAGGGCGGTGAAAAAGGAGTCGACACCGCCAGTGAAGAACGCCGCCGTGCGTGATCCTCGCTGCGGGGAGCCGGAGATCGGCGGCAACGCGTCGACTGCAACGTCGCTCAGCTCCGGATACCACGAACGCCATATGCGCGTCACTTCGCTCACGTTGTCGCAAAGCACGGGATCTGCCGGGACGCCGATGGACAGGGGCTCGTGCAGCCTGGCGGCGACCGGGGCGAGTGATGCCAGCCATGCATCCCCGGCGGTACTCAGCGCCGCTGCATCTGCTTCCGGTACTTCGAACCAGATCGTCTCGTCGCGCGGAGCTCCGCCGTCGTAAGACACCTCGCCACTCATTCGCACCCAGTCCTTCTGCCGGGGCGACTGCGTTACGCGCACTCCTGTCAGGCGCAAGGTTATGCGACCTCGGCGAATCGCGGCTCGCTGCGCCGGAAGATCGTTATGCCCGCCCAGAGCACGACGATGGCGACGAATGCAGCCCAGCCGAAGGCGGCCGCCGAAGGCAGCGTTCCCAACAGGAGAACGTCGCGGTACGCCTCGACGATCGGCGTCATTGGATTGAGCTGAAACACGAGCCCCAGCCGGCCGGACACGAGGGCGGCCGGATAGAGAACGGCGGTGGCGAACATCCACGCATTTACCAACAGCTCGAACGCATAACGCACATCGTTCCAGAACAGCTTCGCGGCTGCCAGCATGAGCGCCAGCCCAATGGTGAATGCGAGCTGCGCTGCGATAACGACGAACACAAAGGGGCTCGTGGCCGGCAGAGCGATACCGTAGTAGGCCATCATTACGCCGAGCAGGAGCAGCGCTACGCAGAAGTCGGCGAATGCGACGAGCACCGCCGACAATGGGAGTACTTCGCGCCGAAAGTACACTTTGGTGACGAGCAGGCTGTTGCCGGAGAGCGAAGTCGTCGCCGCCCTCAAAGCCGAGGCAGTAAGGGACCAGGCAACCAGTCCGGAATAGGCGAACAAAGGATAGGGAAGCCCGGTCTCGACGCGTACGACCCGCGTAAAGATGATCGTGAAGATCACCATCTGCAGCAAGGGAGACGCTACCGCCCAGCTCACCCCGAGGACGGCGTTGCGATACCGTACGATCAGGTCGCGCCGTACGAACGACCAGAGCAACTCCCGCGAATTCGCCAGATCGCGGAGGCTGGCAGCGGGACTTCGATCGGGAGTGGCGAGTGTGCTCATGTGGCGGCGGCGAGGATGCTTGGGCCGGCTGCAGCTCCGGGGAGTCGTTCATCAGTAGGATTGACCGGGACGACGGGACCCGTGAAACCGTGACGAACGATGTTCGCGAGTATCTGGTGGCCGATCGTGTTCGGAGATCGCGAGGCACCGACGACGGCGATCGAGCGCGGCTTCATGATCATGTCGAGCATGGCTCGAAAGCTAGCCGACCCGGGCGCCGATTCTGCCTGCGCCATGCATTGCGGCCTTGCGCCCCTGGTACGACTGGCGTCGGCGCGCGGCGCGCTGCAGCTTCGTGGCCTCTCGTTTCAGGAGCCACCGATGAGTCGCGCCCTGTTGCTGCTCCTGGCAGCCGCGCCTGCGCTCGCGCAGACCACTTCGCACCGTCAGGAGCGGCTGGGCACGATTGATTTCCACACCTCCGGCGCCGCCGCCGCGCAGGCGGACTTCAATACCGGCGTGCTCTACATGCACAGCTTCGAGTACGAACTGGCCGCCGATGCCTTCCGCGCCGCTCAGGCGAACGATCCCGGCTACGCCATGGCGTACTGGGGTGAGGCGATGAGCCATACGCATCCGCTGTGGAACGAGCAGGACTCGATCGCCGCCCGGTCCGTGCTCGCCAGGCTGGCGCCTACTCGTGAGGCGCGGGCGGCGAAGGCGCCGACCGCACGCGAGCGCGCCTGGCTCGGCGCGGTCGAGATTCTCTATGGGGAGGGCTCCAAGCCACGCCGCGACACGTTGTATGCCCGAGCGATGGAACGATTGGCGGCGGAATACCCTGACGATGAAGCCAGAGCGTTCCTCGCCCTCGCCTATCTCGGCCTGAATCAGGCGGTGAGGGACGTGCCTTCCTACATGCGCGCGGGCGCGATCGCTCTCGACATTCTGCAGCGCAATCCCGATCACCCGGGCGCGGCGCATTACGCGATACACGCCTTCGACGATCCGGCACACGCTCCGCTCGGTCTGGGTGCCGCGCGGGCGTATTCCGGCATAGCGCCGGGGGCGGCCCACGCTCAGCACATGACGACGCACATCTTTCTCGCGATGGGCATGTGGCCGGAGGTGATTTCGCAGAACACGATTGCCTCGGGGCCGGATCGCGAGCGGTGGACCGCCAGCCACTACACCTACTGGCTGCATTACGGGCTGCTACAGTCCGGCCGCATCGACGAGGCCACGGCGCTGCTAGACGAGCTCCATTCGCACGAGGGCCGCAATCCGTCGCGGCGCGGCCGCGTGCACCTCGCCCTGGCACGTGCGCAGCAGGTCGTTACCGCCGAACGGTGGAACGATCCAGCCCTCGCCTGGCCGCTCGCGTCCGAGAGCCTGCACCCGATAGTGGCGGCGGTCGACGAATTCACTCGCGGATTCTCCGCTCGGCAGGTGGGCGACGTAGAAACCGCGGCAACGGCAGCGGCCACTCTGGAGCGGAACGCGAACTCCGCCGGTGCCGAGCAGATTCCAGGGCTACTCGCCAGGCAGTTGCAGGCCGCGCTCAGCCGCGCCAGGGGCGACACATCCGGCGCCGAGCTGCAATTGCGAGCGGTTGCCTTGGCGGCGGCGGCGCTGCCCGTCGAGTTCGGGCCGCCCGACTTCGCAAAGCCGCCTTACGAGCTGCTCGGAGAATGGCTGCTCGCTGACGGACGGCCGGCCGACGCAAGGCAGGCGTTCGAAGCCGCGCTTGCACTCATGCCCGGGCGCTTGCTCTCGCTGCGTGGGTTGAAACAGGCGAACGAGGCGCTCGCGGTGGCTGCAAGGTAGATCTGCTCGAAGAAAGGGCGGCTGGAGCGATCTGTGCGCCGGCAACGCTAATCTCCGGCGGCGCCGGGAGAGCTCACCAGTAGCACCGGCCCGCTTCCGCTGCGCAGCAGGAATGCGCTGGTGCCGCCCAGCCCTGCGTGGCGTCCGCGTCCGGGAGAGTTGCGCCCGATCACCACCAGATCGGCACCGAACCGCTCGACGGCCGCGAGAATCTCGAATCCCGGATCGCCGAATGCGACCTCGGTGACCGCCCCCTCGAGCCTGGTCCCGGCAATCCGCTCCCGAAGCCACGTCTCCGACCCTTCACGGAGCTGGTCCTCGGCACGACGCCGTTCGATGCTCCCCGCGTTCATTGCGACCGCTCCGCTAATCAGGGGATTCACGATATGCATAACTATCACGTTCGCATTCGTGCGACTCGAAATCAGGACCGCCCAATCGAGAACCGCCGGCGTGATCTCCGATTCATCGATCGCGGCGAGCACCGTTCGAGGCGCGCCGGCTGGAAGCGCGCGAGCGAGCAGCACCGAGGATGGTGCCCGTTGCGTAACTCGCTCCGCCGTGCCGCCGAGCAGCTTCCAGATTCCGGGCCTTTCTCTGTGTGGACCGATGACCACGAGCTCCGCCCCGAGCTCCCGCGCAATCGCGATCACTACTTCGTCCGGCCGCCCGACACGAATATCGTGCCTGACGCGATTCACGCCCAATGAGGAAATCAGTTCGCGAAGCCGAACTTCCGCTCCACGCTTCGCATCTTCGATCAACGGCTGGGTGGGAGCATGCAGCCCGCGCAGAAAGCGCGGCGGCTCCGGAACACAGATCGCGTGTGCCAGAACGATCTCGCTGTCATCGCCCAGTTGAGCCACGGTCCAACGCGCGGCGATGACGGACGGTTCGGTTAAGTCCACTCCTACGACGATACAGCGCGGCGTCATTCGCTTCCTCATTGGTCCATGGATTCTTCGCGGCCCTCGACCCGGTTTCGCTGCGGCCGGGCAGGGCGTCGACGCCACCTGGACACAGGCTAACGTCTCGAGCGTCGTCGCGCTCCCCGATCCTCACGATGTCGTTGACAAGGTACGGTTCCGCAGTCATATTCGCAAAACCATATATGACCGCATCTGTTGCGCGCTCTCCGAATCCAACGGTCGAGGATCTGGAAACGCTGTTCAAGGCGTTCGCCGATCCGACCCGGCTCCGCATCCTGAGCCTGCTTGCCGCCGGCGAGCTCTGCGTCTGCGACATCGTCGAGATACTCGACATTCCGCAGCCTACGGTATCGCGCCATCTCGCCGCGCTTCGCGCGGCCGGCCTCGTCGCGGTGACGCGCGAATGGAGGTTCGCGCACTACCGCCTGGCCGAGCCCGTTGATCCTGTTCACCTGAATCTGATCACGTGTGTGCGCTCGTGTTTTCGCGGCATTCATTCGCTCGACCGTGAGCGTGTGAAGGCGGAGCAGCGCGTCGACTCACGCGAGACCGATCCGTGTTGAACTCCATGGCGAAGCCGTCACAGCGTGGCTCATGATGCGCTATGCGTTGATCTCTGACATCCATGCGAACCTGCCGGCGATCGAGGCCGTGCTCGGGAACATCTCCGAGCGAAACGACGTGGTAGCGACCTATCACCCCGGCGATCTGGTGGGGTACGGCCCGTCACCTAACGAAACGGTGGAGCTGCTTCACTCGCGCGGGATACCGGGCATATCGGGAAACTACGATTCCACCGTCGCCGCTGGCTACAAGCACTGTGGGTGCAAATACGAGGACAAGCGGCAGGAGGATCTCTCGCATCTGAGCTACCAGTGGACACTGCGGCACACGAACGACGAGGTCAAGCGGTTTCTTGGCGGCCTTCCGTTCCGGATCGACATACGACCGTTAGGTGGGCACTGCGCCGGTCCGACCGTCACGCTGCTTCATGGGAACCAGGTGCTCAACACCGTATCCGTACACGCAGATCGCTCCGACGAGTTCCTCGAAAAGGTGGGGCGAGCGGTGAGCGCGCGGGCCGGCGATGCCGTCTGCTTCGGCCATACTCATATACCGTGGCACCGGACAGTCGCCGGCGTGCATTACGTGAATACTGGCTCGGTAGGCAGGCCCAAGGACGGTGATTGGCGCGCCGGCTATGCACTCGTCGATTTCGCCGACACTCTGACTGGGGTCGAATTCGTTCGCGTCGAGTACGACATCGAAACGACGGTCGAGGCGATATACAGAAGCGAGCTGCCGAACGAGTTTGCGGATTACCTCAGAACCGGTGGAAGGTTGGCGGAGACGCAGACTGGCGGGGCAGGCGGCCCATGAGGGGCCATTGCCAGGTCCCGATTCGTGGCCTGACAAACCCAGTCCTGCGGTGAGCCCCACTCACGCTACGGCCGAGCCGGGATGTGCCCCGGCGACTGAATTCGCGGACGAGGATGTCTCCCCCGTCTCGGTCGTCCGCAGGCTTTCCACGCTCGACCGGTTCCTGCCCCTCTGGATCTTCGCCGCAATGGCTCTCGGTCTGCTCCTCGGCCGCGCGATGCCCAACCTCGGATCCATTCTCGACCGGGTACAGGTGGCCGGCGTCTCGGTTCCGATCGGGATCGGATTGCTCTGGATGATGTATCCCGTGCTCGCAAAGGTGCGCTATGAGAGCATCGGCGGGCACATCGCCAACACACGTCTCATCGGGACCTCGCTCTTTCTCAATTGGGTACTGGGGCCGGTCGTAATGTTCGCTCTGGCCTGGGCATTTCTGCCCGATCTGCCGCACTATCGCAACGGACTGGTCCTGATCGGGCTGGCGCGATGCATTGCAATGGTGCTGATCTGGAATTCGCTCGCTCGCGGATCAAACGAAATCGCTGCCGTGCTGGTGGCGCTCAATTCGGTCTTCCAGATAATCACCTACTCGTTCCTCGGCTGGCTTTTCCTTACCGAGGTACCGACCTGGTTCGGAGCCGAGACCGCCGTGGTAAGTGTCTCGATGTGGTCGATCGCCAGCAGTGTGCTGATCTTTCTCGGTATCCCACTTCTCGCGGGCTATATGACTCGACGGCTGCTCGTGGCACGGAGGGGCGAAGTGTGGTACACGGAGACGTTCATGCCGCGCTTCGGCCCAACGGCGCTGGTCGGGCTGCTGTACACAATCGTGCTCATGTTCGCGATGCAGGGCGACCGTATTCTCCATCTCCCGTTCGACGTGCTGCGTATCGCGGTGCCAATGGTGCTTTACTTCTTCATCATGTTCGCCCTGGCATTCGCAATCTCCAAGCGACTAGGGTTCGGCTATCCGGAGACGGCGTCGCTCTCGTTCACCGCGGCTGGAAACAACTTCGAGCTTGCGATCGCGGTTGCGATCGCCACGTTCGGAATCGGCTCTGGCGAAGCACTCGCGGCGGTGATCGGTCCGCTAATCGAGGTACCGGTGCTCGTCGGCCTGGTCTACGTGTCGCTATGAGCCAGGCGGCGATACTTTGCCGCGGTGCCCGTGACCTGAGCGGCGGCCTGCTACATGGTCTTCCCGCCGGACAGCTCCTTCACCAGGCGGTAAAGGAACGTCTGTCCCTCGAAGAACGACTCGACGAGCATTCGCTCGTCGCGTCCGTGGGCGCGCGAGTCGTTCATGTCGCCGAACAACCCGGACACGCCGTACGTCGGTATCCCTGCCGCCCTCAGATACCATCCGTCGGTCGCGCCGGTAGCCATAACGGGGACGACGGGAATGTCACCCCACATTTCCTGCGTCAGGCGCTCCACCGGGCGCAGCACCTCGTCGCTGAGGGGAGAGGGTGGTCCACCTCGCGTGGCCGGGGTTGGCGTGACGATGATCGCCGTGTCGCCGGCGGCGATCACCCGGACGAGTGTCTCCCGGACGCTCGACACCAGTTCGTTGGGAAGTACGCGGCAGTTCACGTTCGCGCGCGCGAGCTGCGGCAGGGCATTCGCCGCATGGCCTCCCTCCAGCATCGTGGTCACGCACGTCGTCCTCAGCATGGCGTTGTACACCGGCTGCGCGGACAGGCGGCGCGCCGCAGCCGTGTCGTCAGGATTCCGGGATATGGTGCGCATGTCCGACGCAGTCTGACCCGTCTCAACCTGGGCGAGGCGCTCGAAGTATGCTGCCGTGACCTCGTTCAACCTGACGGGAAAGTCGTGGCGGGCCAGGCGTACCAGTCCCTCGGCCAGGTGGTAGATCGCATTGTCCTTGACCGGACGGGAGCTGTGTCCTCCCCTGTTGCGCACCTCGACGGTGAAATCGTAGTAGACCTTCTCGGCTGCCTGAACGTTATGCACGAACGGCTTGCCGTGCTTGATGAAGCCGCCGCCCCCCTCGTTGAGCGCGAATGCCGCGTCGATTGCTTCCCGATGACTGGCAAGCAGCCATTCGACCCCGTTGTGCGGTCCCCCTTCTTCATCGGCGGTGAGCGCAACGATCAGGTCGCGGTCGGGAACGAAACCTTCCTGTCGCATCTGGATGAGATTGGCGATCCAGATCGCCGCCATCGCCTTGTCGTCGCTCGTTCCGCGACCATAGAAGTAGCCGTCACGCTCGGTGAATGCGAACGGGTCGATGTCGGCCGACCAGTCCTCCTGTTTCGCTTCGACGACATCGAGGTGCGCCAGCAGCAGGATTGGCTTGCGCCCGCTCGCACCAGTGCCACGCAATCGTGCGATGAGGTTCCCTTTCCGCGGTGCTGGAGCGAGTACTTGCACATCCCGCTCGGAGAAGCCGGCGGTGCGCAGCCGCTTCGCCATGGCTTCAGCGGCTCGCGTATTGTCGCCGGCGGGAGTGTCGGTAGTGTTGATCTCGACCAACTCGGCGTAGATCTCGCGGGCGAGCTGCTGGTGCGGAAGAAGCGGAGCCGTTCCGGTTTGAGCGCGCATAACGGGTGCGGTAAGCGCCAGCGCGACCGCGGCAAGGACCGCTAGGGAGGGGAGCGAGGTTGGCAGCATTGCCCTTGTCATGTTTGTGAACCGGCCGATGGAGGATGCATGTTGCGTGGCGCAGGCCTCACTGCGCAAGACGCCGGGAGTCGAAAAGCTCCTGCTGATCGGTAAAACCCTCCATGGCAACGGGTTACGGCGTGCATCCACCTTGGCGGAGTATCCTCCTGCATCCGCCCGGGCGCACCGCCCTGCAGACTGGTGGGCGGGTGCGCTGTGCGGTGCGGGAATTGCTGCGTCGGGCAACGCCATTCGTCTGCCCGGCGCAAAGACGCGACTCGTTAGGGAGGGGGCTTCATGCCTCACCGGATCTGGTGCACATGCATGTGAAAAGTGAAACGGAACCCATTGTGGCGGGAACCGAACGCATGGTGGAATGAGACGCCGTCTTGCATGGGCGGTGGGAGCGGCAGCCGCGCTCGGTGTCGCCGCCGGGCTCGGAGCATTCACCTTCGTGTATGCCAAAGGCGCATCCTACCTCACTACCGATGCCGCGTCGTGCGCAAACTGCCACATTATGGAAGAGCATTACTCGGCGTGGATCAAGTCCAGTCACCGCAACGTCGCAAAATGCGCCGACTGCCACATGCCGCATGACGTGGTGGGAAAATACGCCGCAAAGGCTTCGAACGGATTCTGGCATTCACTGGCTTTCACGACCGGCCGGTTTCCCGACCCGCTGCAGATCAAGCCGCATAACCGCGCGATCACGGAGCGCACCTGCCGAGACTGTCACGATGCGATCGTGGACCAGATCGACGCCCACGGGTTCGAGTCCATCGAATCCTCCTCAGCCGACAAGACGGAACGCCCCTCGATCCACGATGGAGCGCGCGTCGAGGGAGCGGGAGAATTTTCGTGCATTCGCTGCCACACGTACGTTGGCCACATGGTGCGCTGATGCCATACCATCTATGCGGAGCATCCGATGACCGAGCCTGACGTCTCCACCCCTGCCGCGCCGCCGCGCCGCCGGTTCACTGGAGTATGGCTGGTTGGCGCCGCTGTTCTCTCGGCTGTCGCGGCAGTGGGTCTGGCCCTGCTGCTGACCAACATCTTCGAACGCCGGCAGGAGGCGCGGAATCCGTTCTATCGTGTGGTGGAGATCACCGATACCACAACCGACCCGTCCGTGTGGGGGCGCAACTTTCCGCTCCAATACGACGCCTATCTAAAAACGGTAGACCAGGTGTATACGCGTTATGGCGGAAGCGAGGCGCTGCCGCGGAACCCGACCGCGATCGATCCAAGGCGGGTCGTGGCGCAGTCGCGGCTCGAGGAGGATCCTCGTCTCAGGCGCATGTGGCAGGGATACGCGTTCGCCAGCGACTTTCGCGAAGAACGGGGGCACGCGTACATGCTCGAGGATCAGCTTTATACCGAGCGGCAGATCGTCGCGAATCAGCCGGGCACCTGCATTCACTGCCACGCATCCGTCTACGTGCCGTACATGAAGCTTGGCAATGGAGACCTGATGGCCGGGTTCGCCGCAATGAACCAGATGCCATATGGTGAGGCCAAGGAGCACGTGTCGCATCCCATCTCCTGCATCGACTGTCACACACCGGAGACAATGGAGCTCCGCGTGACCCGGCCCGGCTTCATCGAGGGGATTCGCGCCGTCAAGGCGTCGCAAGGTGTGGCCGACTACGACGTGAACACCATGGCGACGCGGCAGGAGATGCGCACTTTCGTCTGCGGCCAGTGCCACGTCGAGTATTATTTCAAGGGCGAGGAGAAGCGACTCACCTATCCGTGGTCGCGCGGTTTGCTCGTCGACAGCATGCTCGCCTACTACGATTCTGTAGGCCACCGGGATTGGGTGCATGCCGCCTCGGGTGCTCCGGTGCTAAAGGCGCAGCATCCCGAGTTCGAGATGTACAGTCAGGGAATACACGCTCGTTCCGGCGTCGCCTGCGCCGACTGCCACATGCCGTACCAGCGGGTGGGTGCGCTCAAGGTCAGCGACCACCAGGTTCGCAGTCCGCTGCTGATGATCGAGCGGTCGTGCCAGACGTGTCACAAGATCTCGGAGGAGGAGCTCCGGCAACGGGTCTACACCATACAGGATCGGACCTTCGAGCTGCGTAACATCGCGATCGACGCGCTCCTCGATCTGGTGCAGGCGCTGGAGACGGCGCGCACGGCCGACAGCACCACACCGCGCTTCGCGGTAGCGCTGCGCTACCAGCGTGCCGCGCAGTTTTTTGCGGACTTCGTGGAAGCCGAGAATTCGATGGGCTTTCACGCACCGCAGGAGAGCGCTCGAATCCTGGGTAACTCCATAAACTACTCTCGATTGGGCCAGGCTGCCTTACGAGGCGAACCGGTTCCGGCTTCACCGCTCGAGGCCGCCGACGCCTCGGCACACCGTCCCAAGCGCGCCGCGGAGGGAGAATCGGGTCCGGACCGCTAGCTTGCGGTCACGGGCGAGTGTTGATTCAATCCCTGTGTGCGGACCCTTAACGGGCTGCCAACCTCTCTCAAGCGAAGCGGATGTCCACACTTGCGAACTACATTCGAGAGAACACGGAAGAGATTCTCTCGGAATGGGAGACCTTCGCCCGCAGCCTGCCGATGGGCAGCTCGATGGACATCGCCGCGCTTCGTGATCATGCAAAGGAGATGCTCGCGGTAATTGCCCGTGACCTCGCAACGCCTCAAACAGAGGAGGAGCAGCAGGGCAAGGCAGCCGGGGAATCCGACGCAATTCAGGAAAGCAGTGCCACCGCTGCGCAGGCGCATGGAGCGGGGAGAGCGGAAAGCGGCTTCTCCGTCGCTCACATGGTGGCCGAGTTCCGCGCGCTGCGCGCGAGCGTCATACGCCTGTGGGCGAGGCACCTTCGCAATGCCGGGGCCGACGAACTCGAAGACATGACCCGGTTCAACGAGGCCATAGATCAGGCAATCGCCGAATCGATCGTTCGGTACACCGACTCGATAGGCAGGTCGCAGGAGCTGTTTCTCGCCATTCTCGGCCACGATCTGCGCACGCCTCTTGGGGCCATCATTACGTCTTCGAGATTCGTGCTCGAGACGAGCGAGCTCCGGGAACCGAACCTCACACTCGTCACCCGGATCGCGAGCAGCGCCCGGCGCATGAACCAGATGGTGTCGGACCTCCTGGAGTTCACGCGATCCCGCTTTGGCTCCGGCATCCCCATCGTGCGAACGGACACGGATGTGACGGCGGTGGTGCAGGACGTCGCGGCGGAGATCGCGGCGTCGTTCCCCGGCAGCGTCGTGCAGATCGAAACCAGCGGCGATCTGCGGGGGCAGTGGGACGCCGACCGGCTTGCCCAGGCGGTAACGAAC
>JBPCLX010000079.1:0-10745 GCA_051002815.1 Gemmatimonadaceae bacterium | reverse complement strand
GGGTGAGCGCGACTTGGCGGTCGGCATCGTCGCGTGTCTGCAGACGCACGGCTCACGCGCGAACTGGCATCCGCACCTCCATCTCCTGGTCACCGACGGCGGGTTCCGCGCCGACGGGACGTTCGTGTCGTGGCCGGTCCATGACACGGCACGGGTAACCGAGGCATTCCGCCGCGCCGTGCTTCGGTTGTTCGTGCGGCTGGAGCTCTTCGATGCGGATCAGGCCGCGGGCATGCTCACGTGGCCGCACTCGGGGTTCCACGTGCATACGGCGGTCTGGGTGTCGGAGGACGACCGGGCCTTTGCCACCCGGCTCGCGCGGTACTGCGCGCGGAATCCCGTCGCCCTGGAACGGCTGATGTACGACCGGACCGCGAAGGCCGTGACCTACCGCTCCGACAAGTCCGAGGGCCCCACCGCGGGCACCGAGACCGCCGACCCGCTCGAGTTTCTCGCCCGGGTGTTGGTGCACATCCCGGACAAGGGCCACGTGACCACGCGGTACTACGGCTGGTACGCCAACCGCCCTCGCGGAATGCGGGGCAAGGCGGCGACCGCTGCAGCGGCGGTGCCGCCCGCGATCGTCCCCGCGCCACGACTCGCGCCCACCGAGGCCACCCGCCGGTGGGCGGCCCTCCTCCAGCAGATCTTCGAGGTCGACCCCCTCGCGTGTCCAACGTGCCGCGGGCCCATGCGGATCATCGCATTCATCACCCAGACGTCGGTGATCGACCACATCCTGACGCACCTCCGCACCCGCGCCACCACCGTGGCGCCCGGCGGCGCGCGGAGTCCCCCATCGACCCGGGCACCGGCGACCCGGGGCGCGGCACGATCGACGCCGTCACCCCCGGCCGCCCAGCTCTCGCGCTGACCGCCCCACGCTCCCCCCGGCTCAAGAGTCGGGGACGCGCGGCGTGCGCCGCGGTCCCACCCGGGCGTCGCATCGGTCCCCACTCGCCCCGTGCCTCCGCCGGGACACGGGACCGGGCGGCCCGTGAGGCGCTCCGGCGTGCCCAACCCAGCGCCGCCGCCCGCCCGCCGGTCCTCGCGCGGCGGGGGACCACGCCTTATGCTCGACCGACCCCGATTGAATTTCCTATCCCGAATGGACGACTCGCAACCAGTGGGGTTACGGCATGACGAGAGAGGGAGAGCTGACAGTCGGCGAGCGGGTTTTGATCCCCCGATCGGAGCTCGTGTACAAGGCGACGCGCGCCGGCGGGGCGGGTGGCCAGCATGTGAACACCTCCTCGACCCGGATCGAGCTGCTCTGGAACGTGGCGACGTCCGTGGCCATTCCGGCACACCTTCGGGAGCGCGTGGCCGAGAAGCTGGCAACGCGGACTGACGGCGCGGGGTGGATCAGGGTGGTGGCGAGCGCTCGCCGGAGCCCGCAGCAGAATCGTGAGGCGGCGGAAACACGACTCACGGCGCTGCTCCAGGCGGCGCTGGTCGTCCCCAGGAAGCGGCGTCCCACCAAGCCGACTCGCGGGTCGCAGGAGACGCGTATCGCTGAAAAGAAGAAGCGCGGCGAGACCAAGCGACTGCGCCGGGAAGATCCGGAGTGAGATAGGAGTTCTTGATCGAGAGGTAGTTCACCAAGCGTTCCGCTATATTCGGCGGGCCCGCCCGTCGCCTTCCCGCCTTCGCACCCCCGCTGTGCCCCCCGCCCAGCCGGACCATCTGCGCGACCAGCTCCAGACCACGCTCGGCACCGCCTATACGCTCCTGCAGCGCTTGCCCGCTTCGCCGGAGCCGGCATGAGTGACCACCTCCCTGCCGATGCGACCGCCGCCACGGAGGCCGACGCGCTCACCGGACTGGAGGGCGCTACTGCGGACGCGAGCGGGCAGACCGGGCGCCGCCTTCGCCCGACGCTCTCCGGGCTCCGCATTCGGATGGACTGGCGCGTCGCCGCCGGGCAGGTGCTCCTCACCGCCCTCGGCGTCGCGCTCGCGCTGGCCGGGAGCGCGTGGTGGGGCGACCGCCAGGAGCGCGTGCGCGAGCGGAGCGAGCTTCGGAACCTGCTCGCCGCCGCTCGCGTCAGCGAGCGACGGCTCCGGCAGGCGCTCTATGAGGACAGCACCTCACTCGCCATCGCCACGCGACTGCTCGACTCGCTCGGTTCGGTACCGGACGACTCCCTGCCGATGCTCGTCGGGAACAGCATATGGTGGTCGGATGCCCAGCCGATCGTGATTCCATTCTCCTCACTGATCCAGAACGGCGGCATCCACCTCGTGCGCGACGCGCGGCTCCGCGCACTCCTGCCCACATACGTGGACGAGCTCGTCGCCCGAACGCGGAGTGTCGATTTGGTGAACCAGGCACGCGTCGCGCTCACCGCCGCGACGCTGCCCAACTACGTTCCCGACCGGCTCGCACCGGCTCGCACCGGCTCGCACCGGCTCGCACCGGTACGCATGCGGGCCGCGGCGCTGCGCGCGAAACCCGAACTGCGGCGCGCGATGGACGCCACCCGGTTCTTCGACCGGAACACCGTCGGCAACTACAACCTCATGCTCCGGGCGACGACGGAGATCCGTCAGGAGCTCGAGCGCGTGCTGGGTGAGCGCCCGGTGCCACTCCCCGTGCCCCGCCTGCGTCGCGATTCGTTCTGACCCTGTCTTTGAGAGCGGACGACGGTGGCGCGAGGAGGAAATGGGTCGCCACTTCGGCATTGCACATCCCAACGGTGGTCGTAATGTTAGCACACCGCGAATGCGGCCCTCCCCACCACGCCGACCCGCGCCCTGACCACCTCCTTCCGCGACCAGCTCCAGTGCACGCTCGGCGTAGCCTGCACCATCGAGCGCGAGCTCGGCGGCGGCGGCATGAGCCGCGTCTTCCTGGCGCGCGACGAGGCCCTCGAGCGCGCCGTGGTCGTGAAGGTGCTGAGCCCCGACCTCGCCGCCGGCGTTTCAGCCGAGCGGTTCACGCGCGAGATCAAGCTCGCCGCCGGGCTGCAGCAGGCGAACATCGTCCCACTGTTAAGCGCGGGCGAGACGGATGGGCTGCCGTACTACATGATGCCCTTCGTGGACGGGCTCTCGCTCCGAGCACGCCTCGAGCGGAACGGCGCGCTCCCTGTGGGCGAAGCCGTGAGCGTACTGCGGGACGTGACACGCGCGCTGGCGTACGCACACGAGCGCGGCGTGGTGCATCGCGATATCAAGCCGGAGAACATCCTGCTCTCGGGCGACGCGGCGGTCGTGACGGACTTCGGCATCGCCAAGGCGCTCTCGGCCTCGCGCACGGCGGCGCCGGGTGGCACCCTCACCCAGGTCGGCACGAGCATTGGCACGCCGGCTTACATGGCGCCTGAGCAGGCGGCGGGCGACCCCGACACGGACCACCGCGCCGACCTCTACGCGCTGGGGTGCGTGGCGTACGAGATGCTCGCCGGGAGCGCCCCCTTCGCGGGACGTCCCACGCACCAGCTCTTCGCCGCGCACCTGACCGAGATCCCCGGGCCGCTCGGTGCGACGCGCCCCGACGTGCCGCGCGCCATCGCGCAGCTCGTCGCACGGCTCCTCGAAAAGGACCCAGCGCGCCGGCCGCAGAGCGCGCGCGAAGTGCTTCACGCACTCGACGGCGCGACCACGGGCGCTGGCGCCGCGTCGGCACCGCGCTCCTCGCGCCGACGCATTGTGGCGATCGCGGCGATCGCGGCGGGCCTCGTCATCATCACGACCGTGGCGTTCGCTGCATGGCGCAACGCGCAACGTGCCGGGGATGCCGACGCCGCGGTCAGCGCCGTCGCCGTGCTCCCGTTCGAGAACGCGAGCGGCGACACGGCGTCCAACTATTTCGCCGACGGGATGACCGACGAGCTGGCGACCGGCCTCGCGAAGGTGCCCGGCCTCCGCGTCGCGTCACGCACGTCGTCGTACACCTTCCGCAAGCGCGACGGGCTCGACGCACGCGCCATCGCGGCGAAGCTCGGCGTCGGCGCGATCGTCGAGGGCACCGTGCGCCGCGTCGGCACCCAGCTGCGCGTGACGGCGCAGCTCACGCGCGGGAGCGATGGGCAAAGCCTCTGGGCCGACGCCTTCACCGCTGACGCGAACGACGTCCTCCTCGTGCAGGCGCGGCTGACGCAGGCGATCGTTGCCGCGGTGGCGCCGGCGCTCGCCGGGAAACCGTCGGCGGCGGCGATCACGGCCGTGGCGACGGCGACGAAGACGAAGGACGCGGCGGCGTACGACCTCTATCTGCGCGCGCGCTACGACCTGAATCGGCGGGGCAGCGGCGTGCGGCGCTCGATCGCACTCTTCCAGCAGGCGCTAGCGCGTGATCCTGGCTTCGCCGACGCGTGGGCAGGCCTTTCCGCCGCGTGGGCCGTGCTGCCCGACTACGACGGCAGCGCACCGGCCACGCTCGGGTTCGACTCGACTCGCATCGCCGCGCGCCGCGCGATCGCGCTCGACAGCCTGGGCTGGGAGCCGTGGGCCGCCATGGGCATCGCCTATTCGTATACCAGTCGTTTCGACAGCGCCGAGGTCGCGCTGCGCCGCAGTATCGCGCTCGCGCCGCGGCAGGCCATTCCGCATCGCTGGCTCGGTATCGCCTATCAGCGATTGGGCGACTTCGAGCAGGCCGAGCGCGAGCAACGCATCGCGGTCGAGCTGGACCCGCTGTCGGCAGGCGCGACGAGCAACCTCTCCAACACGCTGGCACTCAAGCCGTCCGGGCGCGCAGAGGCGCGCACGCTCGCGCGGCGTGCGGCGGCGCTCGATCCGGCGAACTTCACGGCCATCACAATCGGCGCCATGACGCTCTTCCTCACCGGCGACTACGACGAGTCATTGCGCATGCTGCGTGGCATCAGCGACGAGAGTTCGCGTCGCACCGTGGCCGCCGCGTGGGCCGGCGATCTGATGGCGCTCGGGCAGCGCGACAGCGTGGTAGCCCTGCTTCGCTACTACGAGCGATTGCCGCCCACGGTTCAGAACACCAGTGCGGTTGCCACCACCGCCGCCGCGCTCGGGCAGTGGGATCGTGCCTTCGCCCTGATGGACTCCATCGTCACCCGCGGCGGCGATGCCGCGTTCGCGTTCGTCGACAACATGACGCCACTGCTGCGCCCCGTCGTCGATGACCCGCGGCTCCGCGCGGTGGCCGAGCGCGCGAACCGCGACTACGGCCAGCTCGCCAGGCAGATCCGCGAATCGGTCCCGCTTCCAGTGCGCGCACCGTGAGCGATCTGCTGCCGGGTTCCGGGCAGGCGCTTCGTGACCAGCTCCAGGCTTCGTTAGGAAGCGCCTACACGCTCGAGCGCGAGCTGGGCGGGGGCGGGATGTCGCGCGTGTTCGTGGCCGAGGAGGCGCGACTCCGGCGCAAGCTGGTGGTGAAGGTGCTCCTGCCCGAGCTGGCAGCGGGCGTGAGCGCCGAGCGATTCCAGCGCGAGATCGAGCTCGCCGCGAGTCTGCAGCAGGCCAACATCGTCCCGGTGATCACGGCGGGAGAGACGGATGGCTTGCCGTACTACATGATGCCCTTCGTGGACGGGCTCTCGCTCCGAGCACGCCTCGAGCGGAACGGCGCGCTCCCTGTGGGCGAAGCCATGAGCGTACTGCGGGACGTGACACGCGCGCTCGCGTACGCACACGAGCGCGGCGTGGTGCATCGCGACATCAAGCCAGAGAACATCCTCCTCTCCGGCGATGCCGCCGTCGTCACCGACTTCGGCATCGCCAAGGCGCTCTCCGCCTCGCGCACGCAGGCGCCCGGTGGGACACTCACTCAGGTGGGGACGAGCATCGGCACGCCCGCGTACATGGCGCCCGAGCAGGCGGCGGGCGATCCCGACACGGACCACCGCGCCGACCTCTATGCGCTGGGGTGCGTGGCGTACGAGATGCTCGCCGGCGCAGCGCCCTTCGCGGGACGTCCCACGCACCAGCTCTTCGCCGCGCACCTGACCGAGATCCCCGGGCCCCTCGGTGCGACGCGCCCCGACGTGCCGCGCGCCATCGCGCAGCTCGTCGCACGGCTCCTCGAAAAGGACCCAGCGCGCCGGCCGCAGAGCGCGCGCGAGGTGCTTCACGCACTCGACGGCGCGACCAAGGGCGCTGGCGCCGCGTCGGCACTGCCCTCCTCGCGCGGACGCATCGCGACGATCGCGGCGATCGCCGCGGGCCTCGTCATCATCACGTCCGTGGCATTCGCTGCATGGCGCAACTCGCAACGTGCCGGGGATGTTGACGCCGCGAACGCGCCCCGATCCATCGCCGTACTTCCCCTGGAGAACATCGGTGGCGATACGGCCACCCAGTTCTTCGCCGACGGCATGACGGACGAGCTCACGTCCACCGTGGCCAAGATTGCCGGCCTGAAGGTCGCGTCGCGCAGCGCTACGATGGCAGCACTGAAGGTTTTTCCGGGAGACACGAAGGCGCTGGGCCAGCGGCTGTCGGTGGGGGCGGTTCTCGTGGGCCGCATCCGGCGCTCGGGCGAACGCATGCGACTCACCGCCGAGCTCTCCAGTGTCCACGACGGCTCGATCCTCTGGTCGGAGACGTACGACCGGGATGCGAAGGACGCCTTCCAGGTGCAGGACGAGGTGGCGCGCGCCATCGCCTCGGCGCTGCGCGTCACCCTTGGCGACGGCCAGCGTCGGCTCGCCGCGCAGCGCACGGTGAACCCGGAGGCGCACGACCTGTACCTGCGGGGGCGATACATCCTGGAGAAGTACACGGAGCCGGACATCCGGACGGCGCTCGTGCTGTTCGAGCAGGCGGTGGCGAAGGACCCGCAGTATGCCGCGGCGTGGAGCGGCATCGCCGATTCGTGGGGAATGCTTGCCGACGACTTCATGGCGCCACGCGAAGCGATGCAGAAGATGCGCGACGCGATGGCGCGCGCCGCCACGATCGACTCGACGTCGCCGGAGCTTCTTTTTGTGCGCGGCAACACGGCACTGTGGTACGATCGCGACCCGGTGCTTGCCGAGCGGCTCATGGGCGAGGCGCTCCGGGCATCGCCAGATCAGCAGTTCTCCACGTCCTACTACAGCATGGCCCTCTGGGTGACCGGAATGCGCGACTCCGCGACCGCCTTCGTGCGGCATGAGGTGGCGCGCGATCCCACTTCCCCCGAGGTGCTGAATGCGGCCTCGACGTACTTCCTCAAGGTCGGAGATCGCGCCGCAGCTCGCACGTACTGCGACAGGCTGGTGGAGATGCAGGCGGGAGAGGGCTGCAGCGCCACTGTCGCGATGGCCGAGGGACGGCCGGAGCAGGCCATCCCCATCTATCGCAAGCGGGCGGCGAACCCGGACATCCGCGTGGCACGCGGCGCACGGGCCAGTCTGGTGCGGGCGCTGGCCTTGTCGGGCCAGGCCGCCGAGGCACGTCAGCTCGCGATGACGATCGATGCCGAGGCCCGTTCCGGCGGCAGGTATTTCCGGGAGGACACTCCGGCGCGGATGTGGTCGTACCTCGGCGACTACGACCGCGCCTTCGAGTGGATGGAGCGTGCGCTCCGGTCGGGGTCCTCAGGCATCGGCGTTCTGTACTGGACGTTCGCGACCGACCCGATCCGGAAGGACCCACGGATGCGCGCGCTGGCAAAGCGGGCTGGATTGCCGGATCCGCCGCCGTACTGGTGACTATTGCAGCCGATGACCCGCGGCTGCGTGCGGTCGCCGAGCGCGCGCATCGAGCGCTGGAACCACTCCTTCAAATCGGAGGGGTTCCGACCCGGCGTGCCGCTCTCCTTCGAGGACGCGCTCCGCGTGGCGGCCCGCTACATCTCGTACTACAATACCGTGCGACTACACAGCGCGATCGGGTACGTTACCCCGCAGACGCGGCTCGAGGGCCGCCAGCAGGATATCTTCGACGCACGTGATCGGAAGATCGAAGCCGCGCGTGCCCAGCGTGCCCAGCGTGCCCAGCGTGCCCAGCGTGCCGCTGCGCGCCGCCAGATCCCCGATCCGCTATACGCGACTGCCTAAACCAACTCGCCGACACTCCAGTTCACGCTGAACCAAGACAACGGCATCTGGGCGATCTACTTCAGCACCGTGCTGATTGCCACACTGGACGAACGCGACTATCTCATACGAGGCTGAGACCCAGCAAAGTGTGACCCATGTCGTTGGACTGTTCTGTTACCTATGTCCCCGGCCGTTCACACTCAGAGATCCTCCGGCGCTAGGCCGGTCCGCTTCGCGATGCGGGCGAGCATCCGCGGCCCCACCTCCTCGCCGTCGTGGAATGCGAAGACCACGTCCGGCCAACACCCGTGCGGGCGAGCGTCCTGTGAGAGCCCGTCTCCCGCTTCACGACCCAGCCGATGCGCTGCAGGGCCGCGAGTACCCGACGCGCCCGGCTCGAGGGCCACGAGGCCATGGGGCCCTACGCCGCCCGGAAGGAGACACTCACCAGGTCCGGGCCAGCCTCCTCATGCTCCAGGCGATCCGCCAGTACCCGGAGCGCCAGCGCTTCGGCCCGGGCAATCGCCTGGTCCCGCGACTCGCCGTAGGCGAGTACGCCCGGCAGGTCGGCAATCTCGGCGATCCAGCGGCCGTCGTCCTCGCGCTCGGTCTCAACGGTCAGATGCATGATCCCAACGTACCATGAAAAGTTGGTGCGCGCTAACTACATAATAGACGGCGAGAATATACCGCAGAGGGTAGACAAAGCGACTTTGAGCCGCAGGATTTCGGGGGTCGCTTCAGTTGTCTCAACTTGGAACTCAGTCTGCCCCAGACACTTACGGAAAGGCAAATCCCGCCGTTCGTTCAGGATGCTGCGAGAAGTTTGCAGCATGAAGTTTGCAGCATAATGTTCGCGGTCTGTCAGGATGACTGTAGCGAGCCCACGTCCCACCACCCAAGCTCAGAGCCGATCCGCTGGGCTCGTCACACACAGTCCGCCCTTATTCAGAACGTGGGTATAGATCATCGTCGTTCGCACATCGGAATGTCCCAGAAGTTCCTGAATCGTCCTGATATCCGACCCACTCTCCAGCAGGTGCGTTGCGAACGAATGCCTCAGCGTGTGACAGCTCGCACGCTTGTTGATCCCGCTCGCTCTGACCGCCCTGGCAAGCTCCCGCTGGAGAACCGTCTCGTGCAAATGATGCCTTCGTCTCGCCCCGGTCTCCCTCTCGACATAGGTGCGGGATGCCGGGAATACGTACTGCCAGCGCCAATCCCTCTCGGCCGATGGAATCTTCCTGGCAAGAGCGTCCGGCAACGCTGATCCGAGCAGCCCGGCCCGCAGGTCCTCATCGAAGGCGCGCTTCCGCCGCTCCAGGTGAACCTTCAACGCCGGCACCGCGAGCCTCGGTAAAGGCACCCGGCGATCCTTGTCTCCCTTGCCCGACCTGATGACAATCTCAGCCCGGTCGAAATCCACATCCTTTACCCTCAAGCAAAGGCATTCTGATAAACGCAGACCACTGCCGTACATAAGAGTCGCACAAAGTCGCGGGACCCCACGCATCTGCTCGAGTGTCGCCCTTACCTCCCGGACAGAGAGCACCACAGGTAGCCGCTGGCCTCGACGCGCATGCACGATGTCACCCGCGACAACCATCGGCCTCAGCAACACGTGACGGTACAGAAACAGGAGGGCATGCAAAGCCTGATTCTGCGTGGATGCACTCACCTTCTGACCCACGGCAAGGTGTGTCAGAAATGCCGCTATTTCTGTCTCCCCCAGGCCAAGCGGATGCTTTCTTCCGTGAAACAGCACAAAACGGCGGATCCAGTCGATGTAGGCAATCTCGGTACGACGGCTGTAGCGGCTCGACCGCAGGCGCGCGCGAACACGCTCCAGGAGCCGCAAGCTCCGCTCGGGCTCCGCCTTGCGCCCCAGATGCTCCACAGGAATCGGCGGAAGGTGTACGTCGGACATTCCGAACGCTGTCCCCAGAAACGGAAAGGGGCGCGCCAAATTCGCGCAGCCCTGATCCAATCAGCGCGAAATCCTATCCCCGCACCAGCGCCTTGTACTTGATCCTGTGCGGCTGATCCGCATCCGCGCCCTTCCGCTTCTTCAGATCCTCGATGTAAGCCTGGTAGTTCCCCTCAAACCAGACCGTCTCCGAATCCCCCTCGAACGCCAGTATGTGCGTCGCAATACGATCCAGGAACCATCGGTCGTGAGAGATCACAACTGCGCATCCCGAGAAATCCAGCAGGGCATCCTCCAAGGCACGCAACGTGTCTACGTCGAGATCATTCGTCGGCTCATCCAGCAGCAACAGATTCCCACCCTTCTTCAACAGTTTCGCCAGATGCAGCCGGTTCCGCTCACCGCCTGAAAGCTTCGACACGAGCTTCTGCTGGTCAGCACCCTTGAAGTTGAAGCTGGAGAGATACCCGCGCGCATTTATCTCGCGCTTCCCGACCTGGATCATGTCCTGCCCGCCGCTCACCTCGTCATAAACTGTCCGCGCACCATCGAGCTCCCGGCCCTGATCCACATACGCGAGCTGGACTGTCTCCCCAACCTTCAGCGTCCCGGCATCAGGCTTCTCCTCGCCGACGATCATCCTGAACAGCGTCGTCTTGCCGGCACCGTTAGGCCCGATCACTCCAACGATCCCGCCACGCGGCAACGCAAACGACAACGAATCGAACAAAACCTTGTCGCCATATGCCTTGGCCAACCCCGACGCGATCACGACATCATTGCCAAGCCTCGGCGCAGGAGGAATGACGATCTCATTCTGCGCGATCTTCTCATCATTCTTCTCGCTCACCAGCTCCTCATACTGCTGAAGCC
>JBPCLX010000078.1:0-2607 GCA_051002815.1 Gemmatimonadaceae bacterium | reverse complement strand
CTCCAAACCATCCACGCGCCCCCGAACAGGACGAACCCCAGTGCGAATATCTGGGCCAGCGTGATGATCCCGAAGAATCGGTCGTCCTTCGCCCGGAAGAATTCCACGATGAAGCGCTCGAGGCCGGCGAGCACCATGTATACGCCGAACAGCCATCCTTCGGCGTGCTTGTGGCCGCGAAGACGCCACAGGATGAAGAACATCGCCATGGCCATCGCTGTTTCGTAGAGCTGCGTCGGATGGACGGCCAGGACGTCGGTGGGTAGCGCACCAGGTGGTGGAGTGGTGCCGAACTCCCTCTGCATGATCGCCACCGTGGACGGCGGCGCACCTTGCGGAAACTGGACGGCGAGGGGGCTGGTCCACGGTCGCCCATAATCATCGCCAACGGCCCAGCATCCCGTTCGTCCTACCGCGTAGGCGGCGGCAATAGCCGGCCCGGCCACTTCGGCGATGCGAAAGAAGCCGAGCTTTTTTCGAATGACGACCACGCTCACCGTCACGATGCCACCGATCAGGCCGCCCCAGAAAACGAACCCGCCGCGACTGAACAGCGCCGAGGCATCGCCTACCAGAATGGCGTAATAGACTTTCGCGGAGATGAGGCTGCCCGCTGCCGCCCAGAAGATCAGATCACCTATCGGTGTTGGATCGTGGCCCTTCCTGGCGAGCTCGCGCTGGGCAACGATCTGCGCAATGACGAAGCCTAGCAATACCGCCAGGCCAAATCCGGTGATCTGGATGGGGCCGATCGAGAATTCGAAGGGTTGGTGAACGATCATGCGCGGATGAGCCCGGGGATGGGGAGCGACGCGTGCGCGTCCAGGTCGAGCGGCGCTCTCTCGCCCCGCTCGAGATGAAATAGGCCGGCGCGCGCGATCATGGCGGCGTTGTCCGTGGCGAGCCGTGGCGATGGAGTGTAGACCGTGGCTCCGAGCGTCTGGCAACCCGCGCGCATCGCCGCCGCCAACGTCTGGTTACATGCGACCCCGCCACCGAGTACTACTCGTTCACGCTGGTAGCGCTCCACCGCGCGAACTGTCTTGCCGACCAACGTATCGACGAGCGCATCCTGAAAGCCACGGGCCAGGTGCGCGCGTTCCTCTTCGAGATTCGCGGTGCGGGCTGCGTTGCGAAGGGCCGTCTTGATTCCGCTGAACGACATGTCGAAATAATCGTCGTCACCGGGCCGCTGGTCGCGGCGCAGCATGGGCCGCGCGAACCGGTAGCGTTCCGGATCACCATCCTTCGCCAGACGCTCGATGTGCGGTCCGCCGGGGTAGGGCAGTCCCAGCAGCTTTGCGACTTTGTCGAACGCCTCGCCAGCCGCGTCATCGCGGGTCGCGCCTAACAGTCGATATGCTCCCCAACGCTCCACATCCAGCAGCAGCGTGTGTCCGCCCGAGACGAGCAGGCCGGTGAATGGCGGCACCGCGTCGCGATGCTCGAGCGCGGTGGCGAACAGGTGCGCCTCCATGTGGTGCACACCGATCATCGGCAGATTCCGCGATACGGCGACTGCCTTGCCGAAGCTCATCCCCACCAAAAGCGCCCCGACCAGGCCGGGTGCATGGGTAACAGCCACTCCTTCCAGATCCTCCAGCGCGCATTCGGCCTCGACCAGCGCCTGCTGAACAGTCGGCACCAGAGCAGTCAGGTGCGCGCGCGACGCCAGCTCCGGCACAACGCCGCCGAACACCCGATGGACGTCCTGCGAGAGAATGACCAGCGAACGCACGTTCGCGGCATCTCCGCTTCCATCCACGATGGCGGCGGACGTCTCATCACACGAAGTCTCGATTCCGAGCACCCTCATTACGGCAATGTATCCAGCACGGAATCGCGCGGCGACGGAGTGAGCGGCACACGCACACTGACGCGTGCGGGCCTGACTACGACCCCCAGTCGGGCCGTGTCGAGTGGAACGAACTGCGGCATGGTGTCGCTCACCCGTACGACCATGCGGCGCGTGTAGACCGAATCGAGCGCTTCGATCACGGCACGAGGCCCCGAGATCGACACGCTCTCCGGTTCGAAGCGAAGCGGCCCGTTGAGCCGCCACATGGTATCGACTTCCACCGCGAGCACGCTCGCTACCGGTACGACCCGTTCCGCCAGCACATCGAGCCGCAGCGTTACGGACCGCGGCAGCACTTCGCGCACCCGGGCGGTGATATCGACCGGCAGCTCGACGAGCTCCGGCACCAATCGGACGGTCAGCGTTTCCGGGGCCTCGGCGGTGATCGGAATGCGGATCACCGGGGGCTGCGCGGCCAGCCGGAACAGGTCGCGTCCGCGGCCTACGACCAGTGCCTGGACCCGCGGCAGCGGGCGCCTGACGACGATCCCGCTGTCGGTCGGCACCGGTTGCAGCTGAACCTCGACCACATCCTCGGTCGGTTCTTCGATGCTGACGATCGCCCACAGCACCAGCGCGAACCCGATGGCGGCGAACTTGAGAGGCAGGCGCGTCGTCACGGCCGTAATGGCCCGGCGCTGGATGGTGGTGCGCGGGCGGGGTGTGGGCATCAGGCGGGCCTTGGCTCGGCCAGCAGCTGCCTGACGAGCGCCGGATTGGGCTCGGAATTCCAGCGTATGGCTCCAACC
>JBPCLX010000077.1:0-5794 GCA_051002815.1 Gemmatimonadaceae bacterium | reverse complement strand
CGCGGCCTGCGATGATCGCCGGGTACTCCGATCGGGTCAACCACGCCCTCGCATTCGCCGCCAAGCATCACGACCAACAGGTCCGCAAGGGAACCCGGCTACCGTACCTGACGCATCCGGCGAACGTAGCGCTCATCCTCTGCCGCTACGGACAGGATGACGACACGCTGGTCGCCGGCATTCTGCACGACGTGATCGAAGACTGCGTGCGAGCAGACTACTCGCGCGAGATGCTGGAGACGCGAATAGGAAGCAAGTTCGGCAACGATGTGCTCGAGGCCGTCCTCGCGGTCTCCAAGCGCACGAAGAACGATGAAGGCGTCGAGATGTCGCCCGATGAGGTTCGCGAGGATTATCTCGACCGCCTGGCGTCGGCACCTTCACGGGCTCTCTGGGTCTGCGCCGCCGACAAGCTCCATAACGCGTGGAGCATTCTCACCGATCTACGGCGCACGGAGTTTCCCGAGCTGGTGTGGGATCGCTTCAAGGCGGGCCGCGAAGGGACGATCCGCTGGTACCGCCAGGTTCATGACCGGCTGGTAGAGCTCGGGTTCGCCGAGCCGATCCTTTACGAGCTTGGCAGCGCCGTAGTCATGCTCGAGGAGTATTCCGGTCCCAGGAGCACGCGCACCGACGCGCCGCCTTCCCGATCGCGCTGACGGACGCCGAACCGTGCCGAGTTGCCGCGTCGTGGCGCGTGTTCGCCATTCGGCCTAACGGTCGGCAGCGGGCGCCAGCGGGAGCAGGCTTTGGGTACGCGGATCGAACCGTGACCCAGGCGATACGATCCGGGTACGGCGAGGCACAGCACCGGCCGAGTCGGGATCGAGCGTTTCGTCGGTCACCCTAACCAGGACGTCGGCCCGCCCGACCGATTCCCAGATGCCCTGCGCCGTCACGATCAGCGCCGCGCCCGAATCGAGCTGAATGCCGACCAATCGCGGGTGATGTGCGAGCGCGCTGTCGAGCGCATCAGCCTTACGCCGCGATGACGCCGGTGCGTAGATGAGCGTTCCCGGCACCAGCCCGAGTCCTTCTGCTGTGGCGACCCCCTCATCAGCCGGTTGCCGCGCCCCCCGCCGCCGCACGGGCGGCATGTCGCCCCCTGCAATGAGCACCGAGGCAAGGATCCCGGCACCGGCGCCGTCGCCACCAACGGGCATTCCCGAGCGTCCGCGGCGCTCGAGCGCGACGGCGGTGGCCGTACCACCCAGAGCGGCGCCCAGCTCATCGGCGCGCAGTCCGGTCAGCCAGACGGCATTAGTGCCATTGAGCAATGCCGAAATCTGGCCGGACTCGGCCATCGCTCTCGTGAGGCGAATGCTCGTCGCGATGGCTCCGGCGGCACGAAGATCGGCTGCCGCCTGCGGCCCTGAAGTCGTATCCGATCCCGCGGAAAGCACGAGCACGCGCGGCGAGGTAATGCTATCGGCTCCCACAAAGCGAGCGAGCGCCTCGGCTGGACGCGTGCCCGCCGCGGCTACGAGGATCGCTGGTCGATCCGGGGCGGGCGCCGGCCGGTTCTCGTTGCCTCGCTGACGGGATCCGCCGCAGTTGACCACGACGGCCCAAACGATGAAAAGAGTTGTAAGACGCATGACCGGCGTTCGCGAGAGATTCTGGTTCGGTGGCCGTGAGCTTGGCGTAATTCGAGCGTCGAAGGAATACTCGCCGGGGTCGCTCACGTCGAGGGTCAGCGAGACAAGCGCGGCCGGAGCCAAGGCTAGCCGGTATTGGAATTCTGGCTCGCGGAAATCTGGACGATACGGTTGTGCAAACGTACGTTCGGGCAGCGCTAGTCCGTTGTGCAACCACTAATTCCCGGAGGGCTGTGTGCTCCGTCGAGAGATGCTCGAAATCATGCTCGCTGCTGCGGGTACCAGCATGCTGCCCCGACTGGGTTGTACCGGCCCAGGGGCGGCGATCGCGCCCGGCATTCAGCTCTATACCGTGCGCACGCTCCTCGAAAAGGACGTTGAAGGAACGCTTGCCGAGCTTTCCGCGATAGGCTATCGCGAGGTAGAGCTGGCGGGGTTGCACGGCCTGACGCCGGAGGCGTTTCGCGGCCTGCTGGACCGGCACGAGCTCACGGCCCCGTCGATGCACATCGGGTTGCCGCAACTGCGCGGCGATCCAGCTCCCACCTTCGCTGCCGCCAGGACACTAGGCAGCCACTACGTCGTCGTGCCCTGGCTCGAAGTCAACGAGCGCGAAACCATAGCCGCCTATCGTTCACGTGCCGCCGAGCTCAATACGATCGGGCGGCAGGCAAAGGACGCCGGACTGCAGCTCGGCTATCACAATCACGACTTCGAGTTGATGCCTATCAACGGCGTGGTGCCGTACCAGATGCTGCTTGACGAGTGCGATGCGGATCTCGTGAAGATGGAGCTCGATCTGTACTGGCTGGCCAAGGCCGGTGGCGAGCCGTCGGCGTACTTCGCGCGGCATCCAGGGCGCTTCGCCATGGTACACGTCAAGGACATGTCCACGTCAGGCGAGATGGTCGACGTCGGAAAGGGCTATCTGGATTTCGAGGCGGTGTTTGCGAAGGCGGATAGCGCCGGGATTCGTCATGCGTTCGTGGAGCATGATCAGCCGCCCGATCCGCTGCAAAGCGCGCGCAACAGCATTGCCGGGCTTCGCAACGTGCTCCCGTGACGCTCTGCCCCGGATAGAAAAATGTTCGTCAGAAGCCGAGTTGCGAGTTGCGAAAGGACGAGCACCGGTTCTTGTTCGCACTTCGCACTTTTGTCGCGTCAGGCGGGGGAGCTATCGCAGTTCGAGCGCGTGCTTGGTGATGACGTCTCGATAGGTGCGATAGCCCCCCACCGCGTGCTCGGCGGCAAGGCTTTCCAGCGTCTGCAGCAGCTGCGTGCTGAAGTAGCCGGGCACCGACTGGGGATGATCCATGCGATACAGGCCGCCGAACAGGGAGCGGATCACGACCGACCGCGCGTCGCGCGGCAACGCCGAGGCGTTGTCGGCGAACCGCTCGAAGCTGCCCTGCCGCATCAGGTAGAACTCGACGTTCGAAATGTAGAACGCCGAGACCCGCTCACCGCGCTCGGCAATGTCCCGTCCAATCGCGCGCAGTGCGTGCGGTCCGGCCAGATCACCGGTTACCGGAATGATCCGGTCGCGCGCATGCAGCGCCTTTACGAAAGCGAAATCCTCGTTGCGCACCAGGTAGTTGGCCTGCCTGCCCTCCAGATCACGCTCGAGAATCAGGTCGCGGAGCGTTGGATAGAAATAACGAGCCGGGCGATTGTGGCTGGTGAACCGGATTTCCAATCCGCTCTCGGCGAACGCCGCATGTATGCTGAGGATGGCGGCGCGCTCCACCTCGGTCAGCGGTACGGCGAACGATTCCAGCTCCTGTGTGATGCGCCGTTGCGTTTCGGCGGTGTATGACGCAGACGGGGGTACGGAATCGAAGTAGGCGAGCACGTCCTCGATCGGGCGGCTGCGGAACGATGTATCGTCAGGCATCGGCCGTCCGAGCATCAGGGAGAGGTACTCCGTCCGGTCCGGCGAGAGGGCAAACAGCGCCTTGAACCACAGGTGCTGCAACAGGTTGTCGCGGCGGATGTCGATGAGATAGGCAACGGCCGGGCGGACCTTCGCAATGTACGAGAAGTTCTGATCGGGACCGACGCCGATGTACGCGCCGCCGCTCACTCCCAGCGAGCGCATTGCGCCGAGCACGTGCAGATACGTCGCCTCGTTGGAGATGAGGTTGTCGCTGTCGAAGAATCCGCCTGGTTCGGACAGTCGTGCGACCAGACCGGCGAACGTGGAATCTGCCGCGGGGGCGAGTACGGCATCGGCCTGCGCCGTCTCGTAGCCGCCGGAGAGTCTCGCGGGAGCGTGGTTGGCGAGTCCCCAGGCCAGCAGGACAATGACGAGTCGGCGCATGCGATGTCTACGGAGTACTGTGGGCCAACCGTTGTAGAAGTGCCGCGAGCAACGTGGCGCGGCCGTCAGTGCAAAGCCTGGATTCCATCGTCACTCCGCCTCGACCAGTTGCCGCTCCGCAGGGTACGTACGCGCGACGTACGATTCGAGCAGTACCAGAAACTCCTCCACGATTCGGTCGCCGCGCAGTGTCATTGCCAGTTGGCCATCGATGTACACCGGTGCTTTCGGTTCCTCGAAATTGCCCGGCAGCGATATGCCGATGTTGGCGTGCTTCGATTCGCCGGGCCCGTTCACCACGCAGCCCATGACAGCGACTTTCAGCTCCTCCACTCCCGGATGCCGTTCACGCCATACCGGCATCTGCTCGCGCAGATAGGCCTGAATGTCTTCCGCCATGTGCTGAAAGAAGGTCGACGTCGTTCGCCCGCAACCCGGGCAGGCGGTGACCTGGGGCGAGAAGCTGCGCAGGCCTAACGATTGAAGGATCTGCTGCGCGACCTGCACCTCTTCGGTTCGGTCTCCGTTGGGACGCGGTGTGATCGAAACTCGAATCGTGTCGCCGATCCCCTCGCCGAGCAGAATCGACAGGCCGGCGGTGCTCGCAATGATCCCCTTGGCGCCCAGCCCCGCTTCGGTGAGCCCGAGGTGCAGCGGATAATCGCATCGGCCCGCCAGGCGCCGGTAAACCTCCACCAGATCCTGGACTCCCGAAACCTTCGCCGAGATAATGATGCGGTCGTGACCGAGACCCGTCTCTTCGGCCAGTACCGCCGATCGAAGCGCGCTCTCCAGCATCGCTTCGACATACACGTCCTTTGCATCGCGAGGGTCGGCGGTCGCCGCGTTCTCATCCATCATGCGCGTGAGAAGATCCTGGTCGAGCGATCCCCAGTTCACGCCGATCCGCACCGGCTTATCGTGCTCGACCGCCAGCCGCACAATGGTCTGAAAGTTCTCGTCGCGCCGCTTGGAACCGACGTTACCCGGATTGATGCGGTACTTGGCCAGCGCGGCCGCGCAGGCGGGATACTTCGACAGCAGCAGGTGACCGTTGTAATGAAAGTCTCCGACGATCGGCACCGTGACGCCATCGTCTGAAAGGCGGGCAACGATCTCCGGTACGGCCGCTGCCGATTCGTCGTTGTTGACGGTGATGCGCACGAGCTGGGAGCCGGCGCGCGCCAGGGCGGCAACTTGCGCTGCGGTCGATTCGGCGTCAGCCGTATCGGTGTTCGTCATGGACTGCACGACCACCGGGTGCGCACTGCCAACCGGCACGCCACCGACCACAGTCGTGACCGTCTGTCTTCGAGGAGCGAACGTCACTAAACTTCCTTACGTCTGGCGGATGACAGATCTGGCGGTACGCCTCGGCGAACCCTACATCAAGCTAGCAGTCGCGCCCGTTGATCGGAAAGGAGGCGCGGCTTTCACGTTTCGCCCCCAACTCGCATGAGCGAAGACGAGCTCGAGCAGCCCCCGCGCGGCTACGACACCGAGGATGTGAAGGCGCTGCCACCGGAACGGCCGCCATTCCTGCGCCGCCACCGCTGGAAGTTCATCATTGCAGGCATTCTCCTGAGTCCGGTGATCGTCTTTGCGATCTGGGCAGCGATCGCGGTCTCCTACACCTACTCGGACGGGCAGCGCGTAGGCTACGTGCAGAAGCTTTCGCACCGTGGATGGCTCTGCAAGACGTGGGAAGGCGAGTTGGCGATGGTGAGCATTCCCGGTTCAATGCCCGAAATCTTCCACTTTTCCGTGCGTAACGACTCGCTGGCGCGCGTCATTCAGGAGCTGCAGGGCGGCCGCGTCGCGCTCTTGTACGAGCAGAAGAAGAACGTTCCCACCTCGTGCTTCGGCGACACCGATT
>JBPCLX010000076.1:0-3790 GCA_051002815.1 Gemmatimonadaceae bacterium | reverse complement strand
AGAACCTGGAAGGAGAGAGCAATGACCGGTTTGCGTACTGCGGCGGGTGCCGCGCTCGCGATGCTGGCGGCATTTACTACCACAGCCGCCGCGCAAGGCAAATGCGAGATCAAGACAGGCAGCCCGTACCAGCTGAAGAGCGCCGAGGTCTACATGGCCAAGCTCAACAGCGGCAAGCCTTCGGAAACGGAGAACCACGCCCGCAGCACCGTCGAGGTTCTGACCAAGGATCCCGACAAGATCAATAACGTTGCCGGGCGCAACTACTTGTTAGGCCGGATTCTCGCATGGTGGGCTGCACCGCCGCGCTCGATGTTCGTCGCGCGCCGTGGCGACCTCGGCTACGTAACGAATCCAGATGCTCGGATCGACGTAGCACTGGCCATCGATAGCGCCCTCACCGCCGTCGAGGCGGCCATGCCGGAGTGCGCCGCCACAACGGACACCGTTCGCCGGCAGGTGTGGACGGGCCAGATCAATGCCGCATCCAAGCTTCTTAACGAGGATGTTCTCGATTCCGCGGAGGTCTATCTGACCCGCGCGAACAAGCTGATGCCGAGGTCGGCCTACAACTCGTATTTCACTGCTGTGCTGGCGCAGAAGAAAGGCGAGCCGGCGGCAGAGCTCTACTACCATGCATACGAACACGCGACCGCCGAGGCGGCTACCGACTCCAACGTGTCGACGATTCGTCGCCAGTCGCTTTATAACTCTGGTGTACTCGCGCTCGAAGAGTCCAACGCGCTCGATGAAGGCGCGCGTGGCCCGAAGATGAAAGTCGCTGCCGAGCGGTTTGGGGCCTTCCTCAAGGAATATCCCGACGCGCCGCAGACCAGCAACGTTCAGGGTGCTCTCGCGCGTGCCCTGGCGTCCAGCGGTGATACGGCGGCTGCTTCGGGGCTGTTCTCCAGGATGTTGAACAACCCGAGTGAGTACACACCGCTACAGCTGTTCGAAGCCGGTGTGGCAGCGGTGCGTGCCGATCGCAGGGATGACGCCATCAAGCTCATGGAAGCTGGCCTCGAGCGGAATTCGTACTACCGCGACGCCGTCTTCAACCTGGCGACTCTGTATCATGGAGCCAGGGAATACGACAAGATTCTGCCGCTGGCCAAACGTCTTCTGGAAATCGACCCTAACAACCCTGACAACTACCGGATCTATGCGGGCGCGATGCAGGGTCCGGCGGAGTCGCTGAAGGCTCAAGCGGAAAAGTTGCAGGGCGATCGCAGCAAGCGTGCGGAATTCGACGACGTCAGGAAGCGCCTAGTCGCGGCCAATGATTCCGTGCTCAAGTACGTGGAGCTTTCTGTCAGTGCGCCGGTGCGGCTGACCGTCCAGCAGATGCAGACGGCGGGAGCTACCACCACCCTCATGGGCACGGTCGAGAATCGCAGTGACGCGGCCAAGACGTTCGATGTGAAGTTCGACTTCCTCGATGCACAGGGCAACGTGGTCGCAACAGAATCGACGACCGTGCAGACTGATGCCAAGGGGCAGCAAACCTTCCGGGTCGAGACTGCGGGGCAGGGCATCGTCGCCTGGCGATATGCGCCGGTGATCTGACGAGATTGAGAACGGTAGTGGGCAAGTTGCGGGCGGCGAAGTGGATCTCGCCACCCGCGCTGCGTTTGGGAGCTTCGCACGCACCTGCGCTGGAAATTACCGGCGGCTTGGCTCAGGGTTGACCCTGGAAGTCGATGCTGAAGGTGCCAACGGTCCGAACGCTGCATAACGTCTGACGCAGAGCGGAGGGCAGATGGGCGAACGATGCCGCAGGCTGTCCTCCAGCCCCCGGAACCAGGCGCCCATTTTGTTCCGTGCATAGTCATCATGGCAGAGCCAAACTTTGTTGCAGCATCTGCTCCTCCGCTCGGGCCGATTTTATCACGGCTGCCAGGATCATGGGTCACAATGCGCCCAACCGGATTGCACGGATAGACCAATTCGCCTGAGTGCTACGTCGATGCGACCTCAGTCCTACGCCGTTCGACCGATCGCTGACCCGAGTTGCCGGCGACATCCTGCATGGACCGCCCACTTTCCATGCTGGACGACCTGTGAGAATACTCGACGATTTCGCGGTCACCGTTGCACTCGCATGCTGCCGCGCGTTTACGCCGCTCGCCGCCGCCGCCTACATGGCGATAGACGCGACGTACAACGGCGGCCTCGTGCGTGTCCGACTTGGTCACTGTAAGAACGGGAGCTGGCGCGCCCTATGCGCAATATGGGAGACGCGCTTCGCGCGCGAGACAATCAACAGCGCGCTGCGCCTCGGTATGGACGATGCGGTGCTCCGCCGCGTGGCGCTCAGGGACGGTGTCGAGCCGCCAACCAGGTGTATTCTCGCGATCTGTCATACGCCATGGGGCCGGGTACTGGCGCGCTGGAATGCGGCACGTACCGGAGTGTTCATCAACGCAGCACCTCGATGGGAAGCACGATCAGGCGGCTTACGGATCGGCGGGGGCGTGAGCGGACTCCGGCAGATCATGCGCGAGGTCGAGCGCGGCGGCCGTGTCGCAGTGGTCGTCGACTGCTTCTCATACGGGGACGGGATTGCTACGCGCTTTCTCAACGAATCGATCCGCGTTACTGCGGGTGCAGCACGGATCGCCGCTGCTGCTGGCGTCCCGCTCATTCTGACCACTGTGCGCTACCACCGCGGCTCGATCCGAGTCTCCTTCGGGCAGAGATTAGATCCGCGAGAGCTCGGAGTCGCCGAAGCTACGCGGCGTATAGTCAGGGAGTTCGCGTCAAGCGTATGGGCAGATCCATCGATTTGGGATGGGATCATCAAGCACGCGCGCCGCTCGCCTTCGATGGACAGGCGGCGAACATCACTGAACCGTCATGCGGATGACGGTTATTGGAACGGCATGCGAACCAGTCCCGAGAAGGTGCCGAGGCGAACGATATGAAGCCAAGTCACCTGAGTCGAAGCTGCGCGCCCGTTAGCGATAGGTACTCACCAGCCGCCACCGCCGGAGGCTCCGAATCCTCGGCCATCGCCGAAACCCGTCCAAGAGCCGCCGTCGCTCGTGGAGCTGCCGCCGGAGCCGTAGGGCCTGTCGATTTCGCCGCGGACCGCGACCTCATAGCGGACCAGCGCGGCGCTCTGCGGGCCAGCAAGGGGATTCGCCGCCCGTGCTGAGTCTACCCTCCAGTGCACTATAGGTGGATCGCACAAGTCGCTGCGGTTCCTTGATTTCGCTATCCCCTCCTCCTAGCTTACTTCAATAACGCGGCGCTCGTTTTCCAGGCCGCCGCCGTCCATCGTAGGGCCTCGTGCCCTCGCAATCCCGGTCGTCAATTGGTTCGAGTCTCCCGCGTCCATCCCGGCTCAATTGCCGAGCAGATAGGCATCCTCCCAGGCACCGAGCTCCTCTCGGTCAACGGGAGAGAGCTGGACGACTTCCTGGATTGGGAGTTCCTGACAGCGGAAGAAGACCTGCTCATCGTCGCCCGCAGCCCGGAAGGCGAAACGGTCGAGCTGGATTTCGAGCGCGATCTGCGGGAACCGCTCGGCGTGGAACTAGAGCCGCCGCGCGTGAGGCGCTGCGCCAACAAGTGCGAGTTCTGTTTCATCGAGGGCCTTCCTCAGGGTCTGCGGCGCAACCTGTACGTGCGCGATGACGATTACCGGCTCTCCTTCGCCTACGGAAACTTCGCCACCCTCTCGAACCTGAAGGAGCGCGATTTCTCGCGGATCCTCGAGTACCGGCTCTCTCCGCTTTACGTCTCGGTTCACGCGACGCCGTGGGAAGTGCGCAAGGTGCTGCTGAAC
>JBPCLX010000075.1:0-2789 GCA_051002815.1 Gemmatimonadaceae bacterium | reverse complement strand
GGCGGGCGTGCAGCTCCTTGGCGGCGCTGGAGCGAACGCGCGTTCCTGTTAAAGCGGCCTCAATGTCCTCATCGCGTACACCACTTCCACGCAGCGCGGCGGCAAGACCGCGATCGACGAGTTGTGCTACCAGCGGCAGCGGAGTGTAGTAGGCTCCACGATTCCGGCGCGTGTCGGCGGACATGAGGGATTCGAACGCTCGACCCAGCATCTCCGGATCGACCGCGGATTCCGACCAGTCTGCACTCTCCTCGCGGGGGGTGAAGCGATACCGCAGCAGCAGGGTGTCGAACAGCGTGCCGAATGCCTCATCGGAGAACGCGACGGGGTTCCGGCGCTCGAGCGCCGTGCGCGAAAACAGGCCGCCATTGAGAAACGGGAGGCGCCCAAAGGCGCGCGCCGCGGGCGCGCGGTGGCGCGCTGGAGTGTTCAGCGTTCCGAAGAAGAGTGGATGCAGTACCCGCTTCTGAAAGCCCCCTCCGCGGGCGAGGCACTGCTCGTAGGCTCGGGCGAGAAAGCGCGAATCGCCATCGAGCCATCCCCTGGTCTCGAGGAACGCGAGAAAGAGCAACCTTGAAACATGAAGCAGTGCCAGCGCGCGCCGCTCGTCAGGCGGGCAGCGCCGAGCCGGCTCCTCGGCCATCTGCCTGACGAGAGACTCGAGCGCCTGGTAGAAACGCGCGGTGAGCGCATCGCGACCGAGGATGTCCACCCAGCGGGCGTGGACCACCACGTCCACACCTCCCGGTGCGGCCGCGAGCGCGCACGCCGTCTCGGCGTCGCTGGGAAGCACGCGTTTTCGATCGACACGCAGCGCGACCACCTTCGGTCGCGCCCGATCGGGACTCCATGCGGCGACCGCCGTTTCGGTACCGACCGCGATCAGCAGCCAGAGCTGCGCGGAGGCGTGGCGTGAGAGGCGAGCCGCCAGGGTGGGCAGAAGCGCGGCCGGATCCGCTGCGGGCGGAAGGTCAACCAGCAGCGCCCGGAGGGAACCTGGACCGCTGGCCACCCAGCCGCCGGTGACGAGCTCCCCGATCCCTATGCGTGTCAGGCCGGCGGCGTCGAGGGGCAGGAGAGGGCCGTCACAGCCTGCCGCACGGGCGAGCGGAGCGAGGTGGGGGGCGTCGTGAGCCGAGGCCAGGAGCCGCGCTGCGGCAGAGAGATCGAGCACGGCGCGACGATGCGCGTGCTCGGGCGAAAGCCCGCAATGAAATCAGTGCCAATCGAAGCGAGGCGATGCAGGAGTTAGATACGAGATGCGAGATGCGAGATGCGAGATGCGAGATTGCGAGCGAAGGGCCTGGGAAGCCCTCTCGCATGTCGCATCCCGCAGCTCGCGACCTCCCCCTACCCAAAAACAAATGGGCCCGGCCACCTGCTGGCAACAAGTGACCGGGTACCCGACTCGGAGTGCGGAAGCTCCAGGCTTCCGTAACCTTAGACGTGGGATCGGCCGGAAAGGTTTCGAGTTAACCAATCCCTGACATCCTCATTTCGCCTCGCATACGAACCAGGATCGGTGCCCACGTCCTGACAGGCGTCAAGTCGTTCGCGCCATCGTCGTTAGGCGATACCTCCACTTTCAGTCGCCGGTATGGGCAGGATGGCAGCTTCCGCGCTCGCTTCGCCCTTTCCGAGGATCGTGGCGGCCGCCATGTGACCCGTTACGTTCGTCGCCGTACGGAACATGTCGGGGATCGTGTCGATTCCAAGAAGCAATCCGATTCCGGATATGGGAATGCCGGCTGCCTGCAGCACCGGAATCATAACGATGATCGTGCCGCCCGGAATCGCTGGGACGCTGAAGCTCGTCAGCACGACGACGGCTACGACCGTCGCGATCTGCGGCGCGGTCAACGGCACATCGTAGAGCCGGGCCAGAAACAGCGCGCCCATCGTGGCACCGATCCCCGAGCCGACGCGAAACACCGACGCGGCGAGTGGCAGGAAGAAGCTGGTGACTACCGGAGGCAGTGCGAGCCATCGTTGCGCCCCTTCGATCAATGCCGGCAGCGCTGCCAGCGAAGAGCGAGAGCTCAATGCTACCGCCTGCGCCGGAGCCACCGCGCGTGCGAAGCGATTCATCGACACCCGGCCGAATACGAACGCCGCGGGGTAAAGGATCACTATCGTAAACAGGACGAGCGCAACCGAAACCAGGACGATGTAGTACACCAGCGCCCCAGCGGCCTGCACCCCCATGGTGACGGCGAGCGGGAGGGCGAGTGCGAATACACCGATCGGTGCCAACTCGAGAATCCATCGCACCAGCTGCAGCGTCGCGTCGAAGATGCTTTGCAGTACGTTCGTCAGCGGTGCGCGGCGCATCGCCGGCAGCGCCAGCAGCGCAATGCCGAATGCGACGGAGAAAATGATGATTGGCAGCATTGCGCCGTCCGCCATCGCCTTGATCGGATTGGTCGGGACGAGAGCGATCAGCCATTGCGAGAAGGTGGGCACCGCCGAGGCAGAAGCCGCCACGCTCTCGGTCGTTGCAGCGCCGCTTTGTCGCAGTGCGGCGGCGGTCGCTGGATCGATGTCGAGCATGGCGAGCATGGGTTGTCCGACGACGGCGGCGAAAATTGCCGACAAGGTCACAGCCGCCACGAAGATCACGATCGCCCGCCAGCCGATTCGGCCAACGGAGCGCACATCCGGCGCTGCCGTTATGCCGACAATCAAGCTGGACACGACCAGTGGAATCACCGTCATCCGGATCGCATTGATCCAGATAGTGCCGATTGGCCTGATGAACTCGACCGCTGACAGCAGCGCGGGAGATGGAT
>JBPCLX010000074.1:0-4499 GCA_051002815.1 Gemmatimonadaceae bacterium | reverse complement strand
TACCGCCGGATTCTATCCTCACCCGCGTGCCGTCCCGCGTCTCCCACCGGCTCGGGTACGCCCACCCGATGGTCGTAGACCAGCGTGCCACCTAACCAACCGGACACGGCGATAACGGCGAGGCCGGCGAGCGCGGTGCCATACGCCACGTAAGTCATGTACGCAGGCGCGGGACGCGTCGCGACGCTGACGGCGAAAAGCCCCAGCGCTAGCAGGTTGAGCACCGCATGCCGCCAGCCGATCGCCCGCGCCGGATGGCCGGCGGGGATGGCGCCGAACAGATCGATGAACCCCGGGATGGCCGCGACCAGCGCAGTTACGCACCCGGCTGCGGCCAGGTAGTAGCCGAATACGTGCGGCTTGTCGGCATAGGCTGCATACAGGTCGGCAGCGACACTCAGGGTCCAGCAGGTGATCGGAAAGCCAACCAACATCGGATGAATCGGATGCGTCTTTATCCGCGCGGCGCTTAGCATGGGCTGACCCTCGCTCGACGAGTGATGCCGGTCGCGGCACGGGACCGCGCGCCGGCCGGTTATGTTATACCCTCTCAATCCTCCGCAATCAACATGACCGATCTGCTCGCAGCCCTCGACGACGACGCCGCGGCTGCCAATGGCGCCAGGTTCACCGCGCTTGCCGCACGGTACTTGAGTGACGCATACGGTGCCGGGCCCGTGTCCACGCCTCTCACTTTCGCCGACATTGCCGAGCGATTCGACGAGCCGTTGCCTGCTAACGGCTCGACGCTGACCGACCTGATTTGCCGCATCGAACGCGACGTCCTCGGCGACGTCAACAGCCTGGCGCATCCGATGGCGATGGGGCATCAGGTCTCGCCACCCCTGCCGGCCGCGATATGGGCGGACACGCTCATATCGGCGATGAATCAATCGGTGGCCGTGTGGGAGATGTCACCGGTGATCACGCCGCTCGAGACTCGGGTCATCCGCTGGATGACGGATCTTGCCGGGTTCGGGCCCCATGCCGGTGGAACGTTCACATCGGGAGGAACCGAGGCGACGTTCACCGCTCTCCTCGCGGCACGGGCGGCGGTGCTCCCTAACGCCTGGAACGACGGCCTGGGCGGCGAGCCGCCGCTCGTCATGTGCGGCGAGCACGCGCATTACGCGGTGATGCGCGCGGTCGGCGAGCTCGGGCTCGGCGTACGCTCCGCTATTCCGATCCCGACCCGCGACTTCCGCATGGATCCGGACGCACTCGAGGCAAAGGTGCGTGAGGCGCGAGCGGCCGGGCGGACGATCATGGCGGTTGTCGCCACCAGCGGCTCCACCGCGACCGGCTCGTTCGACGATCTCGAGGCGATCGGCTCGATATGCGAGCGCGAAGGTGTGTGGCTGCACGTCGATGCGGCGCACGGCGGTTCGGCGCTGCTGTCTCCGGAACATCGGCACCGCCTTCGCGGCCTCCCCCGCGCCGACTCGATGGCGTGGGATGCACACAAGATGATGCTGCTGCCGCTCCCCGCCGGCATGCTCCTCGTGCGGGATGAGCGGGGGCTCGAGCGTGCCTTCTCGCAGAGCGCCCCATATCTGTTCCACGCCGCCGAAGGGGAGCGCATCGTCGATCAGGGCGTGCGCAGTTTCATGTGCTCGCGCCGGGGCGACGCGTTCAAGCTGTGGGTGGCGCTCCAGCGTTATGGAGCAGCTGCGTTAGGGGAGCTGTACGACCGCCTGTGCACCGCTGCGGCGGCGCTGCATGCACAGATCGGCGAGCGCGGCGACTTCGAGGCGCTGCACGAACCGGAATCGAACATTCTATGCTTTCGCTCCACCTGCGACTCCATGCCTCACGATCCGGCCGGTCGCAACGCCCGCACGCAGCAAGCCCGCGATCGATACAACCGCTCCGGCGCCGGATGGATCACCACAACGATGGTGGACGGCGAGCGCGTGTTTCGTGTCACGATCATGAATCCGCGCACGACGGCCGGTCATACCGGGAGGATGCTGGAGGGAGTGGCGGCGGTGGTAAGGGCGGAGAGGGGATAGCGCAAGATGAGAGATGCGAGATGCGAGAACTGCGAAGGCGGAATGCATTCACGATTCGCGAATTTCTAAGACAATCGCCGCCAACCTCGAGATGCGCTTTTCCTCGCATCTCGCGTCTCTCATCTTTTCCCAACTCTCATTTCTTCTTCACCGTAGGATACTCGATCCCCAACTGTTCCAGATAGGTGCCGTACCTCGTCGGGTCATAGTAGAACGGCCGCATTCGCTCGCGGTACCGCGCCATGATCGCCTCGTTCATTTCGATCGCCGGCTTGTCGGTGGGGCGAATCAGCGGCTCATACTTGATGTCCTTGGTCTGCACGTTCCTGAAGTAGCCCCAGGCACTGTCCACCAGTGCCGGCTTGGCGAGGATGTCGAGCATTGTCATCGCCGTGGCCTTGGCGCCGGCGGTTGCGCCCTTGTGCGCGATAGGCGTCGCCATCGCTATTCCGCTCGACCAGTTATGTCCGGGCAGCCCTGGAATGTTGGATGGGAAGCTGAGCGTGATCGTCGGGACGTTCCATGAGATGTCGCCGATGTCGTCCGAGCCGCCGCCGTAATTCCGGTCCTCAGGCGTGCCGGTACCGATCTCGTTCAGCGAGGTATCGAGCCCGGTAGCGTTCGAGCCCACCTCTGCCTGCACCGCCCGCGCGAGCGTCTGATCCGCTTCGCTCCATTTGGGCAGCCCTACCTTCTTGATGTTCTCATACATCGCCTCGGCGATCGGCTTGTTGAAGTGGCGCGGCCAGGCGGAGCCGATGATACGGGTGGAGGCGAGTTTGGTCCCCGACATCATCGCGGCGCCCTCGGCTACTTCCATCCCGATGTCGTACATCTTCTTGATCTCGGGATAGGTTATCTCGCGCAGGAAATACCAGACGGTTGCCGTGCGCGGTACCACGTTAGGCTGATCGCCTCCATCGGTGATCACGTAGTGAGACCGCTGCTGCAGCCGCAGATGCTCGCGTCGAAAATTCCAGCCGACGTTCATCAGCTCCACCGCATCGAGCGCGCTGCGGCCGCGCCACGGCGCGCCCGCCGAATGCGCCGTTTCTCCCACAAAGTTGTACTGGATGCTGATCAGCCCGGAGCCCGAGCCCGGCCCGTAGCTCACTCCCAGCCCGCTGCCCACGTGCGTGAAGATGGAAACGTCCACGTCCTTGAAGAAGCCGTCCCGGACGAAGTATGCCTTGGTGGCTACCAGCTCTTCGGCGACCCCAGGCCAGATCTTGATCGTGCCCGGAAGGTTCTCGCGTTCCATTAGCTGCTTTACGGCGATCGCGGCAGTTACGATCACCGCCTGCCCCGAGTTGTGTCCCTCGCCGTGTCCGGGCGCGCCCTCGACCAGAGGATCGTGATAGGCGACGCCGGGTTTCTGCGATGACTGCGGAATGCCATCGATGTCGGAGCCAAGTGCGATGACCGGCTTGCCCGAGCCCCAGGTGGCGATCCAGGCGGTGGGGATCCCGGAGATTCCCTTCTCCACGGTGAACCCGTTCTTCTCCAGAATGCCCACCAGATAGGCCGATGTCTCGACTTCCTGAAAGCCGAGCTCGCCGTAGCTGAATATCTGGTCCACCATCTGCTGAGTGAACACGGCCATCGAATCAACCTTGACGACGGCCTCGCGCTTCAGCGTGTTGAGCTTGTTGTTGGCGATCGTCTGCCTCTGCGCGCCGAGCGGGGTGGCGACGGCACAGACAGCTGCCGCGGCGAGCGTTAGAAATCTCATTCGCGATTGGATCATGTGGGGGTCGTGGGTCGAGGGTCGTGGGTCGGGGATACCAGAGGGGTGAGCTCAATCGTCGTCCGTTCGGCGCTTCAGTCGCAACGGCGACAGCGCGAATATGCGCAGTGTTGCACGCGTCGGCGACCCTTGTCGAGCGAAGGAGCTCGTGATCGCTGCCGCCCTGAACACTATGTTCGAGCAACGCCTTTCGTTGATCATCCTCCCGCACTCCGGTTGCGCGGCGACGCGTGTCCACGCACCATCCTGCGCATGACCTCTCCCGCCGCCCAAGCGCGTCAAACCCGTCCCGAACCGGTTGAGCCGATCGACGCAACCGCTCTGGAAACACCCGTACCGGTCGTCGACCTCGACCGGCTCGAGCGCAACCTGGACCGCGTCGCGAGTTACGCCGCGGAGCATCAGCTGGGACTGCGGCCGCACATCAAGACGCACAAGACGCCCTGGATCGCCGCCGAGCAATTGGCGCGAGGCGCAATCGGTCTCACCTGCGCCACGGCGTTCGAGGCGGAGGTGATGAGCACCGTCGCGGAAGATCTGCTGGTGGCCTATCCACCGGTGACGCCGGGGCGAATCGCGCGGCTGCTCGCGCTCCCGCCTGAAGTGAATCTGATGGTGGCGCTCGATTCGGCGGACGCCATCGAACGGCTCGCAGCGGCCGCGCGTAAGGCGCAACGCACGGTTCGCGTTCTCATCGAGCTGGATGTGGGAATGCACCGCGTGGGACTTCCCGAGGCGGC
>JBPCLX010000073.1:0-7871 GCA_051002815.1 Gemmatimonadaceae bacterium | reverse complement strand
GCCGACCTCGAGCGTTGGACCGCGGCCGGCGCCACGGTTCAGGTAAAAGACGTGCCCGCGAAGCAGAGCCCGCAGATGCTCATTCAGATCCTGAGCCTCATGGTTCTCGTCGGCATTGCCATCTTCTTTTTTGCGCGAGCCTCGCGCGGAGGAGTGGGCAAGGGGAAGTTCGTCGCCACCCCGCCCGAGAGACGGCTCACGCTGGCCGACGTAGGGGGCGCACGCGAGGCCCAGGCAGATCTCCGCGACATCATCGCCTACCTCAAATACCCTCAGCGCTTCGAAGCCATGGGGGCACGCTGCCCCAAGGGCGTGCTGCTCGTGGGACCTCCGGGGACAGGCAAGACACTGCTCGCTCGCGCCGTCGCCGGTGAGGCGGGCCGCCCGGTGATCACGGCGGCGGGCTCCGACTTCAACGAGATGTATGTCGGTGTAGGTGCGCGACGCGTGCGGCAGCTTGCCAAGCTCGCTCGGGAGCAGGCACCCTGCATTGTATTCATCGACGAGTTCGACTCGCTTGGTGGGCGCCGCGGACGGCCGAACCGCTCGGGCGAAGAAGAAGTGACGCTCAATCAGCTGCTCGTTGAAATGGACGGGCTGGGCGGCAATGAAGGGATCATCTGGATGGCGGCGACAAATCGCGAGGACATGCTGGATCCCGCGGTGCGCCGTCCCGGACGCTTCGATCGCGTCGTAGAGGTAGCGCTGCCAACCCAGGCCGACCGGCTCGAAATCCTGCGCATCCACGCGGCCCAGAAGAAGCTCGGGATGGACGTCGATCTCGACCGGCTGGCCTCGCTCACCGTTGGCCATTCGGGTGCCGACCTGGCTAACCTGCTGAACGAGGCGACCATCATCGCCGTGCACGGGGAATGCGAGACCATCACTGCGTCGCACATCGAGCAGGCGCGCGACAAGATATTGTTAGGTCGCATTCGCTCCGGCGTCGTCATCAGCGCGTCTGAGCGACGGTTGATCGCCGTGCACGAAGCGGGACACGCCATTGTCGGACTCGTGGCCAGCCCGGAGGACAAGCTTCACAAGGTCACGATCGAGCCGCGCGGCCGTTCCCTCGGCGCGGCGCATTTCGCGCCCGAGGCCGACCGGCATCTTTATCCGAAGCACTACCTCGAGGGAATAATCGCCAAGGCCCTGGGCGGCCGGGCGGCGGAACTGGTCTTCTTCGGCGCGGATGCAGTCACGTCCGGTGCTGGCAGCGACCTTGTACAGGCGACCGGAGTGGCACGCCGCATGGTAGCCGAGTTCGGGATGAGCCCGGAAGTCGGGCTTGTCAGCGCGGACGCGTCATCGCCTAACGGTCAGGCCAGCGGCGGCCTGCAGTCGCAGATCGATGCCGGAGTGCGCTCACTGATCACCGCCCAGGCCGAGCGTGCCGAAGCCATCGTTCGCAAGCACTATCATGCAGTAGAGGCGCTGGCCGAGGCGCTGCTGGTGCACGAAGTGCTGCCGGCGAGCGCGGTGATCGAGATTGCCGAGGCGCATGGAGTGCTGGGAACAGAAATGAGAGATGCGAGTTGCGAGAACGGACCTCGCCAGGCGTGCGCCTAAGGAACAGAGATACGAGATGCGAGCCGCGAGAACCAACACTTGCGGCTCGCTCTTTTCTTGATTCTCTCGCATCTCGCATTTCGCATCTCTTGTTCACTTCGACACTATCCCGCCCCGAACCACCCCCATCATCGCGTCGCTGAACCGATCGACCTCATCGAGCGTCGTGTACACGTTGGGCGTTACACGGACCCCCTGGAATTCTTCGTGGTTGATAGGCGTGATGATGATCCTGTGGCGGCTCCACATGTGAGTCACCAGCGTTTCGGGGGTAACGCCATCGATCCGAACCAGGGCCATTCCGCATGCCTGACGCGGGTCGTCCAGAGGCTTGAGTACGGCTATCCTTCCGCCGCCGTCGGCGACCAGCCGTTTTGCCCACCTGTCCCGCAACAGCCGCAGCCGGGCGGCCTTTCTCTCCGCACCGATGCCGCGGTGGAAAGCCAGCGCCGCCGCGATCGCGTTATGATTCGCCGCCGGATGCGTTCCGATCTCCTCGTATTTCCGAACGTCGGCGTCCATTGACTCGGGCGCTGCCATCAGGGGCCATAACGCCTTCTGCCGGTCGCGACGGACGTAGAGAAAGCCGGTCCCGATCGGCGCCAGCAGCCACTTGTGCAGACTGGTGCCGTAGTAATCGCATCCGAGGTCGTCACGGTTGAACGGAAAGTGCGCGAAGGCGTGTGCACCGTCGACGAACACCTGTATGTCCCGTTTGCGCGCCATTTCCACCACTTCGCGCACCGGCAGAATCTGGCCGGTGAGATTGGTAATGTGCGTTATCTCGATGACCTTTGTGCGAGGAGTGATGGCTTCCTCGAACCTCGCCACCACATCCGACAGCGATCCGGGAGGCACATCGAATTTCACACGCCTGACGACGATTCCTTCCCTGCGCGCGCGCTGGTCCCATGCCGTGAGCATCCGCGGATAGTTCTGCGTCGTGACAATGACCTCGTCGCCGCGCTGCAGATCGAGGCCGAAGATCATCGTCTCCTGCGCCTCCGAGGCGTTACGAGTTATCGCCATCTCCTCGGGATCGCATCCGAACTCGATGGCCAACTCACGACGGACACTTTCGATGCGCGGCTCCAGAACGCGCCACATGTGTTCGACCGGCGCCTCGTTGGAAAAGCGCAGATCCCGGATCATCTGCTCCAGCACATGCGTCGGCGATGGAGATACACCGCCGTTGTTCAGATTGATCAGTGTCCGGTCGGCATCGAACGCCCGCTGTATCTCGGCCCAGTACAGCTCATCGTCGGCAACGGCATGCGCGCTACGCTCCCCGGCAATCACATCGGCACGTAGAACTATCCCCATCGCGTGCGCGCGAAACGCGGGGAGGGTGATCCCCGCTCCGGCGAGAGCGGTCAGGAAACTGCGGCGTGAGGACATCGGAGGGGCGAGTGCGAAGTGCGAAGTGCGAAGTGCGAAGTGCGAAGTGCGAAGGAAAGCATGATGATCGCACAGTAATTATCAGTCGATCATGCCGCGGCACCGGCCGGAAGGCAAGAGACCCGCATCATTTGGGGGTCATTCGCAATTCGCACTTCGCAATTCCGATCGCGCTACTCGCCCGGCCGCAACTCCAACCGATCCGCCACCACCGCTTCGACCCGCGGGCGGCTGTACGCCAGCGGAAAGAACTGGTCGGTGGCCCACAAGTCGAACAGGTTCCGATAAAACGGAGAGCGAGGGTCACCGCTCTGACCCGGACTGTTCATACCCACCGATGCGTCCCAGTCCCGCGTGTCGGTAATGATGCGAAACGTGGCCCCGCTCGTCTGGCGATTGGAGTTTCCCGTCTGGTTCACGGTAGAGCCGTAACCGCCGCGCGGCGCCGGACCGACCTCCAGCAGCTCGCGCAACGAATCAGCGACCACCGCGCCTAACGGATGGCGCAACAGAGCATGCTTGAGCTCCGGCTGCCCGTAGCGCCAGCTGGCCTGATCCACTCCCAGTTCACGGGTGAGAGCGGCGACTGCTGCTTCCAGCGCCGCCATCGCCATGGAATCGCGCGCGGTAAGCGGCCGGAGGCCCAGCTCGCCCGGCGGCGAAAGCATCCAGTCGACTACGCGGGTGAGCGGCGGGCTGCCCAGGTGCGGAAGCAGCTCGTCCGGCACCATACGACCGGTCATCATGCGGCGCAACTCGCGCTCCCATGAGGTGTAGATGGCCGCCGCAACCGATTCCGGGCCGAGACGGTAGTCCCAGTCGAGCAGGCGCCCGCGAGCCGATTCAACCGACTTTCCTGGCGCCGGCAGTGCGGCCAGCATGGGTACCAGCGTCCGCGCCGGGATCGACAGGTAGTCCGTCTGAAGCCGCATCATGTCGGACATTGCGTGACGGGTGCCGCTGCCTAACACTTCGGCCACCCGCGCCCAGCGGTAAGGATCGGACCACGAAAAGCCGACGCCGGCCATGTGCGGATAGCCGCGCGGAATCAGGTCGTTGTTGGCGGTGGCGATGAATCCCTCCGCCGGGTTCACCGCGTGCGGAAGATCGGCGATTGGAAGGAATCCATCCCATTCATAACGCCCATCGCCGGGCACCGGGACCAGACCGCTCCACGTGCGCCGAATCGGCGAGATTCCGACCGCCTGCCACCCTATCGTGCCGGAGGTGTCGGCCCAAACCATGTTCTCGCCCGGAATGTGCGACCATGTGCACGCCTCGCGGAACTCCTCCCACGTGCGCGCCTGATCCATCCGCAGGCTCGCGAGATATGGCGCACCGCCAGTCTCCATCCACGCGGCGCGAATCGCGTATGCCAGATGATTCGCCGAGTCGAGGTATACCACCGGGCCGTGGCGCGTATAGCGGTGCGTCACCACCGCGGAAGGCTCGCCCTTCACCGGGATCGTGTCGCGCAAGGTTCGCATGTCCACCCAGGCGCCCCGATACCAGTATCTCTCCGAATTCTGGGGATGTGTGCGGTAAACGTAGAGATCCTCGCCATCCGTCGAGAAGATGGTGAGTCCCCACGCTCCGTGCTCGTTATGACCTATCGACACGCCGGGCAGGCTTGGCTCTCCGCCGCCGATCACGTTCCAACCCGGAGCCACCAGGTGTACCCAGTGCCGCAGCGATGGCGCGGCGACGGCGCGATGCGGGTCGTTCGCCATTATCGGAAACCCGTGCTGCGTCAGGCGCCCGCCGACCACCCAGTTGTTGCTGCCAACGTCGCGTCGATCGACGCTGTCCGCTGGAACGCTCAGTGAAGCGGCTGCACCACCCCGGGCGCGCCCCCACGCCGCAACATCACCGGGCTCGAAACGCACCGAGCCGCGAAACGCGCCATAGGTGCCGAGTATGTCGTCGAACAGGCGTTCTCCGACGATTGCACTGTCCAGCGCTAGCAGAGGCTCGCCCGGTCCGAATGACGAAAGGAACTTTACCCGTTCCGGTCCAGCGCGCACGACCGCTCGCGCGATACTCAGCTCCTCCTGGATGTTGCCGAGGAGTCCCTGATGGCGCGAGATGACCACCTCGGCTGTCCACGGTCGAGGCGCAATTCCAAGCAGCCGCAACTCCAGCGGCCAGCGAGACGAATCCGATGCCACCTCCGCGATGCGCGCGTTGATGCCATCGACGAAGGACTGAATTATCGTCTCGCCGCGCGGGTGGTAGTGCCGCAGCTCATCGCGCATGTCGCCACGAAAGCGGAACAGGCGGGCCCCTATGTCGCGGCGCAGCTCGCGTGGCCCCAGCACCTCGGCAACCGTGCCGGTCGCCTGACGACGCCAGAGTTCCAGCTGAAACATCCTGTCTCGAGCCGCCAGGTACCCTTGCGTAAAGAAGAGATCGTGCTCGTTGGATGCATAGATGTGCGCGATGCCCCAATGATCGACCAGCACCTCGACAGGCTGTGCGAGTCCGGACACGTCGAGCGACGTCGAACGCGAAGCCCCCGTCTGACCTTCCGAGGTCGCAAGGGGCAGCGCCACCATGACGGCGACGATCGACAGCTGTGCAAGTGTGCGCGAGTGCGGCATGTTTCCGGGAGGAAGAGTCGCGCCGATAGTGCCATCGTGCCGGCCCCGATGCAACCGGCGGATTTTATTTGAACGGTGCGAAGCTTTAGAATTCGGCACGCCCGTACGCACCATGGCGCCAGGCGACACCGTTGGCGAGCGCCGCAATACGCCGCACGGTGGTCTCATGGCGACCCCTTCGAACGACTCCTGAGGCCTCGTGGCCCGTTCTCCCAGAATCGCCCAGTGGTACGGCTACACCGTCTGCCTCGTCGCCGTAGTCACCTTTCTGCTCTCGGCGCGCGGCGTGGTGGACGATCTTTTCACGCTGAGCAATCCGCTTCGTTCGAGCTCCAGGTATGGGACCTCCCTCACTTCGTTCGAGGCCTATGAGGCGACGAAGGACATGGCGCCCAGGGGCGCACCCGGGGACAGCGTCACGCCACCGAGCGAAGACGAGCTGGGTCGGCGATATGAAGCATTGAAAGAGGATCAAATCGCGCAGAGCAGATTCGATGCAACTCGCGGTATAGTGGCGTCGCTGCTCATGCTGCTGATCGCGGCAGGGCTCTTCGTATGGCACTGGCGCTGGCTCCGAACTCTGACACCGAACGAGGCGTCCGATGCCTGACGTCGGGCAAGCGCGTCCACCTGAGCGCTGTGACCGCCGGTGCGGTGCTGTCCGTGATGCTGGCGGCGCGCATCGCCGGAAATGGCAATGTGCACTTCGAGTCTGCGAGCCCATCGGATGCTTCGGACACGACCTTCAGCGACTCGATTCCCCCATCCGCCGCCGGCGCGCTAGTAGCGCTTGCGCGTGCCATCGACTTCTTCGACCTGCCTGACGAGATCACTCCGGTCAATCCAGACGCCGGCAGGCTCGCGGCGACCGACCCCATCGACAGCGCCGCTCGCGTCGAATGCTGAATCACTTCGCCTGGACGGTAGCCTTCGCCCTTCGCACTTCGCCCTTCGCCCTTCGCACTTCTACTCCTCCACCAGCCAGCCGGTCATGCCACCGTTCACCCGAACGAGCCGCGCGCCATCAGCCGCGCCTAACACCTCGACCCACTCGCCGGCGGCCAGCGATGCCTTGACCAGCGCGGTCGCCTCGGGTGCATCGCGGAGCGCGGCCGCCGCCGCCAGTCGCTCGCTACCGAGGGAACCGGAGGCGGACACGAGCTGTGACACTCGAACGTAGCCCCGTGAGCCGTCCGATGCTTCGGTGCGGGCCCACCCGCCACCAGTGCCAATGACGCGAACCACCTGGCGCCGGCCCAGCCGTCCGAGCTCGGGAGCGTCGCCGTCAGGCATCGACCGCACAACGGCCGTCGCGATCCGTACACGAGCCAGTTGTCCGAGCAGCGCCGAATCCTGGCCGACGGACGGTGGCCCATCGCGCGGCTGATGCACGTACGGATAGGGATTCCTCGGCCCCTGTCCCCTGCGGTAAATGCCGAAGTGCAAATGCGGAGGCGTCGAGCGAGCGTTGCCCGTATTGCCTACCAATCCCAGCGTGTCACCGATCTGCACCTGGGCGCCTGACGCGACGATCTGCGAGTCGAGGTGCGCATAGTAGAGCGAAATGCCGCGCTCCTGATCACGTACGAAAACCACCTTGCCTCCCAGGCGGTTCTCGCGCACCGATGCTCGCCCCGCCGCGGCGGCGATAACCGGCGTGCCGCGCGGTGCGAATATGTCGATACCGTGGTGGCTCCGAGCGCCCGCATCGCGTGAGGCGCCGAAAAAACTCTGAACGGCGCGCGTATCCCGGCCGGAAACCGGGAATGCAAGCGCGCCACGCGCCTCGATGGTGATCGTCAGGCGAACGTCCCGCAGCAACTCCGGCTGTACCCTCACCAGCACGGTATCGGCCTCATCTGCCTCCAACGTGAGGGCCAGACCATCGTCATCGGCGCTCTCGCGAAGCCGCGGACCCTCGGTGGAATCGCGCGGCGGATCGAACGCGTCGACGAAGATGCGAACCGGTTCGCGCGCTTCGCGCTCGACGAGAACTGACAGCATTTGTCCCTGCTGGAGCGCTACCCGATAGCCGAACGCGCGTGCCTCGCCGGCGGCCACGTAAACGGCCTCCCGATACGGCAGCGACACGGCGGTGGGCTCGCTCAGCGCGCGTTCCGCGGTTACAAGCCATTCGGTGCCGAGCGCCGTCTCGACAAGCCCCGCATCGCGAAGCGCCACCGCATATGCCTCGTGAGGCGATGGCGCCGGCGACGTGAGCGCGTCCCGCAGCTCCTCAACCTGGTTGCACGCTGTGAGCGCCATTGCTCCCGCCAGAAACAAACCGCGGAAATGCGGAGATGG
>JBPCLX010000072.1:0-4011 GCA_051002815.1 Gemmatimonadaceae bacterium | reverse complement strand
GCAACTCGAGCCGATGCACGGGTGGGCGATCTCCGAGCGTCTGCATCAGGTCTCGCAGGCGACGCTGACAATCCCCCAGGGCTCGCTGTATCCGGCTCTGCACCGCCTCGAGCGGCGGGGGTGGATCAGGGCCGAGTGGGGAGAGTCGGAGAACAACCGGCGAGCCAAGTTTTACGAGCTCACCCGAGCCGGCCGGAAGCAGCTCGCCGTGGAGACCGAGGAGTGGGAGAGGTTGACCACCGCCGTCGGGCTGGTCCTTCGCATGAGCTGACCGCGTCCCGGGAGAAACGATGCTGAGCCGAATCCTGAGCGAGATCCGCTACCGCTCGCGTGCGCTGTTCCGTCGTCCCGATGTGGAATCCGAACTGGACGACGAGCTTCGTTTCCACATCGATCTGCATGTCGAGAAGCTGGTCGCCTCAGGGGCATCACATGCCGAGGCCTCGCGTCAGGCACGCGTCGCGTTCGGTGGAATGGATCGCATCAAGGAAGAGACTCGCGACGCGCGTGGAGTGGTCGCTGTCGAGACGGCTCTGCAGGATCTGCGATATGCGCTCCGCGGCCTGCGATCGCGTAAGGCATTCACCGCCGGAGTCGTGCTCACGCTGGGACTCGGCATCGGAGCCAACGCCACCATGTTCGGTGTCGTCGACCGGCTGTTGTTCCGGGCCCCTCCGTGGCTGGCCAGCCAGGACGAGGTGCACCGCGTTTACCTTCACACGGTCGACGTAAGCGATACGAGGATCGATCGCAACTTCCAGTTCGCGCGTTACCTCGACCTCGTTCGCACTACGAGCTCGTTCAGCCATATCGCCGCTTTCCAGACGCGGGAGCTGCCGGTAGGCGACGGCGATGCCCTGCGTGAAGTTCCGATCACGCTGGCGAGTGCGAGCTTCTTCGACTTCTTCGATGCCCGGCCCGCCCTCGGTCGATTCTTCACTGCCGAGGAAGACAGCGTGCCGGCCGGCACGCCGGTGGTTGTGCTTGGCTACACCTTCTGGCAAACCCACTTCGGCGGCCGCCCCGACGTGATAGGCGAGCAGCTTCGCCTGGACAGGGGACTGAGCACGATCGTCGGCGTCGCGCCGGAGCACTTCGTGGGGATGAGCGATCAAGGGATGCCAGCGGCCTACATCCCGATCACCGCCTACGCGTTCGCGATGCGCGGAGCGAACTACCCCGCGAACTACAACTGGAGCTGGCTCGAGATGATCGTCAGGCGGAAATCCGGCGTCAGCCTGGCCGCCGCCGAGAGCGATCTTACCCGGGCGTTCCAGAACAGCTGGCGGGCCGCGGCGGAGTTCGATCCCGGGTGGGGTACGGTAGAATCGGCGCGGCCACGCGGGGAGTTGGGGCCGGTGCAGCTGGAGCGGGGCCCGCAGGCGGGCCGGGACTCGAAGGTCGCCACCTGGATCAGCGGCGTTGCGCTGATCGTGCTGCTGGTCGCCTGCGCCAATGTGGCCAATCTGCTCCTGTCCCGCGCGGTAAGCCGCAGACGCGAAATAGCCATGCGGCTCGCGCTCGGCGTGAGCCGGGGGCGGCTCCTGCGGCAGCTGCTGATCGAGAGCCTGCTGCTCGCGTCGTTAGGGGGCGTGGCCGGACTCGCCATTGCGCAGTGGGGCGGGGCCGGGCTGCGGCTGATGTTCCTGCCGGCCGACTACCCGGCGAGCGTACTCACCGACGGCCGGACGCTGCTTTTCGCCGGCATCGTGACGCTCGCCGCGGCAGTGCTCACCGGAATGGTGCCGGCGCTGCATGCCGGACGCACCGATCTGGCAGCGGTCCTCAAGGCGGGTGCCCGCAACGATACTTACCAGCGCTCGCGAACGGGAACGGCGCTGCTCGTCTTTCAGGCCGCGCTCTCGGTAGTGCTGCTCGTCGGTGCCGGGCTGTTCGTGCGCAGCCTGCACAACGTCCGGGAATTCCGGTTAGGCTACGACGTCGAACCGGTGCTGTTCGCCTCGGCGAACCCGCGTGGAGTGCGGCTCGACGAAGCGGAGCAACGCGCACTCAACGCGCGGCTGCTCGAGGTGGCGCAGGCGATTCCGGGGGTCACGCACGCGACGCTTGCGGCGTCGGTCCCCTTCTGGACCAACGAGGGGCGTGGACTGTACGTCGCGGGGATCGATACCGTCGGCAAGCTCGGAAGGTTCATTCTGCAAGCAGGATCGCCTGACTATTTCACGACGATGGGTACGCGGGTGCTGCGTGGACGCGCATTCGACGAGACCGACGGCGAGTCTTCGCCGCCCGTCGTAGTGGTGAGCGAGGGAATGGCAACGGCGATCTGGCCACGCAGCGAAGCCATCGGTCAGTGCATCCGCATCAGTGCCGACACCATGCCGTGTACCACGGTAATCGGCGTTGCCGAAGAGATGCGCGTGCGCAGCCTGGCCGATGAGCGCGAATACACGTACTACCTGCCCGCGGCTCAGCACCGCGAACCGATCGACGCTCAGTTGTTTGTTCGCGTGAGTGGGGGCGTGGAGCGGCACGTGGAAGCGCTACGGCGGCGACTGCAGGCCGAGATGCCAGGCGCGGCCTATGTGAACGTGGTGCCGCTTGCCTCCCTCATCGATCCCAATTTGCGCGCCTGGCAATTCGGCGCAACCATGTTCGTGGCGTTCGGAGCGCTGGCGCTGATTCTGGCTGCCATCGGCCTGTACAGCATGGTCGCGTATGGAGTGGCCCAACGTACGCGGGAGCTCGGCGTGAGGCTGGCGCTTGGCGCCTCAGGGTGGAATATCGTCCGGTTGATAGTAGCGAACGGGCTGCGCCTGGTAGTCGCGGGCGTGTTGATCGGCGGGGTGATCGCGCTCGGGGCGGCTCGCTGGATGGAATCACTGATGTTCGAGGCATCGCCGCGTGACCCACTGGTGTATGGCGGGGTGGCCGTGGTGCTGCTCGCCGTGGCAGCCGTGGCGAGCCTGGCGCCGGCAATGCGAGCGCTGCGCCTGGATCCTAACGTAGCGCTTCGAGCGGATTGAAGATCTCTTCGCGCGAGAGAGGCGAGGCAGATCAGCCGTTTCGCAGCGCCACGACGGGATCCACGCGTGCCGCCCGCTGCGCCGGGACCCAGCTTGCAAGGAATGCGGCGCCGGCCAGCACGAGCACCATCAGCCCGTACGTCCACGGATCGGTAGTGGTAACCTCGAAAAGCATGCTTCGGAGCACGCGTGAGAACGCAAGCGCCGCAACGAGCCCGAGTACCACTCCTGCGCCCGCCAGCAACACGCCTTCACGCACGACCAGCGCAAGGACCCTGCTCTGTTCCGCGCCGAGCGCCATGCGAATGCCGATCTCTCGCGTGCGCTGTGCGACGGCGAACGACAGCACGCCGTAGATGCCCATCACCGCAAGCGACAGCGCTACCGCCGCGAACATCGCCAGCAAGACGGCGCTGAACCGCGCCTGCCCCGTCGCCGAGGCCACGCGTGCGCTCATCGACTGTAAGTCGTACAAAGGAATGCTCGGCGCGACATTCCGTATCGCATTGCGGACGCCAGGTGCGAGCGCCGAAGGATCTCCCGCCGCACGCACGAAGATCATCATCCTGGTGATTCGCGCCTGGCCGTAGGAGATGTACGCGTCGGGGCGCGCGAGCGAATCGATGGTGCCGAATCGGACGTCGCCTACGATCCCGATGACTTCTGCTCCTGCGTCGAATCCCCCCTGGTAGACCGCGACTCGTTTGCCTATCGGGTCCTCGCCGGGGAAATACTTCCGCGCTGCTTCTTCGTTGATCAGCACCACCTTCGGAGTCTCGAGCCTGTCCTCTTCGGTAAAGAGCCTGCCCCTGATCAGTGGTACGCGCATCGCACCGAACCAGCTCGGCGATACCCAATGCACACCGACCATTGCGTTGCCGGTCGCACTCGGCGGGTGGTCGGCAAAGGTCATGATGGTTCCGTTGCAGCCGCCGCTCAGAGGCGGACAATCGGCCAGCGCCACCGACTCGACGCCGGGGAGCGCGGCAATTTCGGATTGAAGCCGTTCGTAGAAGCCCGGCAT
>JBPCLX010000071.1:0-14804 GCA_051002815.1 Gemmatimonadaceae bacterium | reverse complement strand
TCGACCAGATCGTCCATGTCGGAGTGCTTGTAGACCGCCGAAGTGCACTTGGTGATCGCCTTGGCAAGCCGGATGGAGTCGATGATAGACGCGTGGTTGAGCGCATCGGAGACGACGAAATCGCCCTCCTCCAGGATGGTGCCGGTGAGTCCCTCATTGGCGTTCCAGCACGACACGTAGCTGAGCGAGCTTTCGGTGCCGACAAACCGCGCCAATGCCTCTTCGAGCTCGCGGTGGATGGTGAATGTGCCGCAGATGAAACGCACGCTCCCCGTCCCCGCGCCGAACCTGTCCAGTGCCTGCCGCCCTGCCTCCACGACACTCGGTTCGTCGCACAGTCCCAGATAATTGTTGGAGGACAGGTTCAGCACCTCACCGCGCCCCTCCATCTCGACCATCGCCGACTGTTTCGAGGCGAGATAGTTGAGCCTCTTGTATACCCCGTCGGCTTTGAGTTTGTCGAGCGTGTTCTGAAGAGAAGAGGTGAAGGAGGAGGCGGGCATGGAAGGTAGTCGAGCTGAGATGAGAGATGAGAGTTGCGAGATGAGAGATGCGAGACGCGAGATCGAGAACCGAGAACCGAGAAGCGAAGTTTCGAAGTGAGAATGAGGTGAGAGGTGGAAATGTGAAGTGCGTTGTTAGAGCTGTCTTTCGCATCTCGCATCTCGCACCTCATTTCTGATCTCAGTTTACCTCAAACACCACCTTCCCCGCCTCCCCGCTCTTTATCGCCTGGATGGCATCTTCGTAAGCCTCGAGCGGATAGCGGTGCGTGATCACCGGACTCGGGTCGAACTCTCCGGAACGAAGAAAGCGCGTCATCTGGTGCCAGGTATCGTACATGCGCCGTCCCACCACGCCGTAGATGGTGATCCCCTTGAAGATCACCTCGGTCGCGAAGTTTACATCCATTGGTTTGGCGGGAATGCCGAGCATTTGGACCCGGCCGCCCACCCGCACCATCGCGAACGCCTGGTGAATCGCCGCCGGGACGCCGCTCATTTCCAGCACCACGTCCACTCCCAACCCGCCGGTTGCCCGCTTCACCGCCTCGTCCACCTCGTTAGGTTGCACCGTGTCGTGCGCACCCATCCGCCTGGCAAGGGCGAGGCGCTTCGGATTCACGTCGCTGGCTACGATGTGCGCCGCCCCGGCCGCGGCGCAGATGCCCACCGCGAACAGCCCGATCGGTCCGCAGCCCGTAACGAGAACGGTGGCGCCGGGAATATCCGCAGTCAGCGCCGTATGAAAGGCGTTTCCCATCGGATCGTGGATCCCGCCGATCTCGAAGCTCGTGTTGTCATCGAGATGCCACACGTTTGTCGCCGGCATGGCGATGAAGTCGGCGAAACACCCGTCGCGGTCCACCCCAATGATCCTGGTATGGGGACATACGTGCGCGTTTCCTGTGCGGCAAAGCAGACATCTGCCATCGACAATGTGCCCTTCGGCGGTTACGCGATCGCCGTTCTGCACATCGGTAACCAGCGCCCCCACCTTCACGACCTCGCCGGCGAACTCGTGACCGACGACGAATGGTGGAACGCAGCGCCCCCGCGCCCAATCGTCCCATTCATATATGTGCACATCGGTCCCGCAAACGCCGGCGCGGCGCACTCGGATCAGCACTTCATCATCGCGAATAGCCGGCTCGGGAACGTCCGTAAGCGTGAAGCCGGGTCCGGCCGATTGCTTGACGAGTGCGCGCAAGTGGTTCGGGGGTCGAGGGTCGAGGGTCGGGGGTCGAGAGTCGGGGAAAGGTAATGGGGGTCGGGGCTGGGGGTCAGGACTTGGGGTTAGGGAAGGGATCAGGGACTAGGGATCAGGGGCGGAACGTGCGCCGCGTCGCGACGCACATCTATTAGATGAATACCTGGCCGCTAACCCTATCCCCTATCCCCTATCCCCTATCCCCTATCCCCTATCCCCTGATCCCTAGCCCCTCAACCTTCACCGCGCACACCTTGAATTCGGGAATTCCCGCATAAGGATCGAGCACCGGGTTCGTCAGCAGGTTCGCGCACGCCTCGCGGTAATGCATGGGCACGAACACCTGCCCGCGCGCCACGCGTGGCGACAGACGTACGGCGATCTCGATGCTGCCTCGCCGGGAAGTGATCCGCACCGGGTCGCCATCGCCGACGCCGAGTTCCGCGGCATCGAGCGGAGAAAGCTCCACCGTCGGCGTAGGCTCGCGGGAATCGAGTCCCAATGACCGCCGCGTCATCGTTCCGGTATGCCAGTGGTAGAGTTGCCGGCCCGTGTTCATCACGAACGGGAATCCATCGTCAGGCAGCTCGGCCGGCGGAAGGTATTCTACCGGTACGAGAGTGGCGCGGCCGTCGGTGGTAGGGAACCGGTCGTCGAACAGAAACGACGTGCCCGGATGCTGGTGATCGTGCACCGGATACTGGAGCCCCGGACCAACCAGGCGCTCGTGGGTGACGCCGCGCCACGATGGCGTGACCCGGGCAATCTCGACCATCACGTCGGCGGAATTTTCGAACGGCGTGTAGACCCCCAGTCGCCGCGACAGATCCAGCAGAATCTCGAGATCCTCTCGCGCTTCGCCAGGAGGCTCGATTCCTTTCCGGGAGAGCTGGATCCGCCGCTCGGTGTTGACGAAGGTTCCGTCCTTCTCCGCAAACGAGGCGCCCGGGAGCACCACATCGGCATAACGAGCAGTTTCGGTGAGAAAGAGGTCTTGCACTGCCAGGAACTCCAATCCGCGAAACCAGCTTTCGGCGTGCGACACGTCGGGATCCGAGATGATCGGATTTTCGCCCATGATGTACATGCCGCGTACCGGACTCTCCGGTTGCACTATCTGCGTCACCTTGAGCCCAGCTTCGAGCGAAAGCCGATCTTCGGGAACGTGCCACGCTTCCGCGTACATTCGCCGCACCGCGGGATCGGTCACCGGCTGGTAGTCCGTGTACACCATCGGAATGGCACCGACGTCGCTCGCACCCTGCACGTTGTTCTGGCCGCGAATCGGAAGCATTGCCGCTCCCCAACGGCCGATCATTCCGCACGACAGCAGCAGATTGAGCAGCGACGTGACGATGTCGGTGCCGGTGCGATGCTGCGTCAGCCCCATTGCCCACAACGTCGCCGATCGCGGGCCGCGCGCATACGTCTCGGCTGCGCGCCGAATCAGATCCGCCGGCACCCCGGTGATTCGCGCCGCGACGTCGGGTGTGTATGGTGCAACGGCCTGCCGCAGTGCGTCGAAGCCGTGCGCACGATTGGCGATGAACCCGCGATCCTCCAATCCGCTGGCGATCACGTGCTGAAGCATGGAGTTCAGCAGCGCGACGTCGGTTCCGGGCAATAGCTGAAGGTGGATGTCGGCGCGCGCGGCAAGCTCGATTCTGCGGGGGTCCGCGACGATGAGCTTTGCGCCGCGGCGTTGCGCGCGCTTGAGCGCTGCTCCGAACACCGGGTGGTTCTCAGTGGTATTCGCACCGAGAAGGAAAATCACATCGCTCTCGTGCTCCACCTCGCGCATCGAGCCCGATGCGGCGCTCGTGTTCATCGCGCGCTGCATGGCGCTCACACTGGACGAGTGGCAGAGCCGGGTGCAGTGATCGACGTTGTTGGTGCCGATGCCAGCCCGAAAAATCCGCTGCAGCAGATAGTTCTCTTCGTTGCTGCATTTAGCCGACGCGAACGTTGCCAGACTATCCGGGCCGCGGGTGTCGCGCAGACGCCGGAGCTGCTGTTCGGTGAGCTCCATCGCCTCTCCCCACGTAGCCTCCCGAAAGGGTGCGTACCAGTCCGGTGGCGTGGCAACGCGATCGCGCGGATCGGCGAGTGGACCGTCGAGGGTGGGCAAGCGCTGCAGCGGATTGATCTTCGGTCGTCCCTTCCTCGTATTTCCCTCGGCCACGATCTGACCCCATGGTCCTCCACGCCGTCCCCACGCCTGTAGTTGTTCCTCGTCAGGCGCCCACACCCATTGCCCATCGCGCTTCTCCCACCCGCGCCGGATCAACGGTTTCGTCAGGCGGTCGCGGTGCAGGATGAAATCGAAACCGAACCGGCCCTTGACGCAGGTCGACCCCTCGTTGGGTGTGTCCTCCTCGATCCATGGACTCGTCACGCGAGCCACGTCGTTGCCGCGCACTTCGAGATCGATCTGGCACCCCACGCCACAGTACGGACACACGCTGCGCACCTTCTTCGGCGGCTTCTCCATGACGTCGGGCGCCATCTTGAACAGCGGGAGTACCTCGTGAATGGCGCCGGTGGGGCACACACGTACGCATTCGCCGCACCACGTGCAGCCGGCATGTTCCGGGTTGCCATCGGCGCCGACGATTATCTCCGCGTGCTCCCCACGCATTCCTACATCGAGTACCCCGACTACCTGGATGTCCTCGCAAGCGCGCACGCATCGCGTGCAGAGAATGCAGGTCGACATGTCGTGCTGGATCATCGGATCCCCAGCGCGGTCGTCGCCTCGGCGCAACGGGAGTGTCGAATTGCGGGCTGTCGGTACTTCGTACCGGCGCACAATGCGCTCGAACTCGTTGCGAGCGGATGCCTCGGGGATTTCGTGAGCGGGATAGCGCTCGAGAAGCATTTCGAGCACTGCGCGCCGGTTCTTTACCGCCGCCGCGGATTCCGTCATGACCTCCATCCCTTCCGCGGCCTGCATCGCACACGCTGGCGCGAGCTTAGGATTCCCCTTCACGGAGACAAGGCAGATCCGGCAGTTGCCGACGATCGGCAGCTTGGGATACCAGCAAAGCGTTGGAACGTCGATTCCAGCGGAACGCGCGGCGTCGAGAATCGTGCGCCCTTCCGGAACTGTCACGCGACGTCCGTCGATGGTCAGCGTCGGCATACGGAGACAACGGAGTGTGGATTCAGTGCGCGAGCGATGTGCGCCGGGACTCCATCATATTACCGTGAGTCGCGCCCTCGCGCACGACCGTTCAGTCCAGCCGCTCCTCGATCCAATCCGCAGCGGCATTGCCGCTGGCTACGGCGCCTTCGAGAAGTGGCATTGTCAGGTAGTCGCCGGCCAGGGCGATCGGCGGGCCAATGTCCCGCGCCAGTGCGCGGCCTCTGGCGCGATCGGCGGCGAAGCCGGGACTGGGAACCGGCGTGCCTGCCTCGTGCCGGTATACGCGTACATGACCTACCTGCCCACGCGCCGCCGGAATCAGCATCTCGATCGCCGGAACCATCTCCGCGGCTATGTCTGCTGCGGCGCGGCTCGCCAACCGGTCGGCCGCGTCAGGCGTGGGCCAGGCCAGTATCACGTCCCCCTCCGGCTGGCCGGACGGATCGGCCTTGGCACCATGGACGGCCAGCGCGCTAACCGGCACCCGTCCATCGTTATGTGGCAGCACACCGAACGCCTCGCGCGGCAGGCGAGTGCCGGTCGTTGCCGCAACAGTGAACGTCGCGCGATAGCGTACCGAGCGCAGCCAGTCGGTGAGCGCGACGGACTCGCCGAGGATGGGCTCGAGCAACCGGGCTGCCCCAGGCGCATCCGTTGCCAGCACTGCGGCATCGCCCTCCCAGCTTTCACCCTCGCTCGTCCGAACCACCACTCGACCGGTAGTGTAGCCGAGAGCTTCGACGCGGGTCGCGCGCTTCAGCTGAACCCCATGCAGCGTCCGCTCGAGCAATGCAGACCACCCTGCACCGGGTGCGAGTACGTCGCCATCGCTGCCGTACCGGCCGAGCGTGAGGTAAAAGGCGAGGCTCACCTCGTCGGCGCGCGCACCACAGAAAGCCGCCGCGACCGGCTCCACCAGCGCGGCGGACGCATCCGCGCTCACCACGCGACGCATGAAGGCACCGGCCGCCGTTTCATCCAGCGAGCGCGGGATGGAAGCACCGTCCACGCGTAAGGCGTCGCGATGTCTGGCGAGCAGCGGAACCAGGTGGACGCCGAGCCGAACCTTGTCCGCCCCGCTGATCGCGCCGAACGCCAGCAGACTGCGCAGCGATCCGAAATTGATCGGATAGGCCTTTCCGTCACGAAGGAACACATCGCGCCCCGGCATTGGGCGCAGAGCGGGAGCGTGCGCTTCGTCACCATCGCGAAGCATGGCAAGCGTCTTCACGTACGATGTGGCGATCAACTGCGCTCCGATGTCGATCGTCCATCCATCGAGGTCATCGCTGCGCGCGCGACCGCCGAGTGAGCTTCGATCATCGAATAACGTGACCTGCGCGCCACGCGCGTGCAGACGTGTTGCAGCGGTGATTCCGGCGAATCCGCCGCCGATGATGAGCACCTGTTTGCCGCGCATCATCACGCGATGCGCCGGCGCGCGTTGAGGCGCGAGTGCGACATGCTATTGCGAGAGTACATCACCATTCCTATATTCGCGCACAGTATACATCGATGTGAGAGCGAGGGTTGAGTGAATCAAACACGACGCAACTTCCTCATCAGTTCATCCGCATCACTGACGGCTCTCGGCGTTACTGCCTGTGGAGCCGGTACGCAGTCACCTCCTGCCTCACCAGCACCTACGCCCGCCGCACCGTCGCAGAGTACCACGGCTGGCGACGCATCATACAACGAACTCGCCATGCGCGCGCTCGATGCTGCGCGCTCTGCCGGAGCGAGCTACTCCGACGTAAGAATCAGCCGCAACCGGAATCAGTCGCTGTTCACGCGGGAGCGCCGCGTGCAGGGTGTGACCGACAACGAGACGTTCGGATTTGGTGTGCGTGTACTTGTAAACGGCGCGTGGGGATTTGCCGCCAGTCGCGATCTGTCTCGCGATGAAGTCGTGATGGTCGCGCAGCAGGCTGTTGCTCAAGCTCGCGCGAATCGATCCGCGCTCGTTCGGCCGGTCGAGCTGGCGTCGGTACGTCCGACGGCTAGCGGTACCTGGCGCGGTCCGTGGATCGAGACCGATCCCTTCGATGTCCCCATCGAGGACAAGGTTGCGCTCCTGCTCGAGGCGAACGAGGCAGCGCTCAAGGTCGTCGATCCGAACAACCAGCGTCGCGGATTCGTCAATTCGTCCATGTTCTTCCTTCGCGAAGAGAAGACGCTGGCGACCTCCGACGGAACGATGGTCGTGCAAACCATCTTCCGTTCGCAGCCGAACATGAACATCACGGCCATCGCGCCGGATTTCTCCGATTTCCAGTCGCGCCAGTCGACCGACGTGCAACCCGCGGGACGCGGCTATGAGCATATCGTAAACGCGCAGCTCATAGCGAACGCTCCTCGGTGGGCCGAGGAGGCAAAGGCCAAGCTCTCCGCCAAACCGGTGGAAGTCGGACGCTACGATCTCGTGCTGCATCCTTCGCACCTCTGGTTGACGATTCACGAATCGATCGCGCATCCGACCGAGCTCGATAGGGTGATGGGTTATGAAGCGAACTATGCCGGCACGAGCTTCCTGTCGCCGCCGGAAAGGATGCTTGGCAAGTTCCGGTATGGTCCCGAGTACATGAATGTCCGCGGCGACCGTTCGCAGCCAGGCTCACTCTCCGCGGTCGGCTGGGATGATGAAGGGGTGATCCCCGAGGACTTCGACATTGTAAGGAACGGTATACTCGTCGACTATCAGACCACGCGCGAGCAGGCACCGATGCTCGACTGGTGGTATGCGCAGCAGAACCAACCAGTGCGGTCGCATGGTTGCTCGTATGCACAGTCCTGGGCCGACGTACAGTTCCAGCGCATGCCCAATGTCTCGCTGCTTCCTGGCGAGAGGGACATCGGCTGGGACGAAATCATTGCCGAAACGCAGAACGGTATCGCGATCGTCGGAGAGGGATCTTTCTCCATCGATCAGCAGCGCTTCAACGCACAGTTTGGCGGCCAGCTCTTCTATGAAGTGAAGAACGGCAAGATCACCGGCATGCTGAAGGATGTTGCCTATCAAATGCGGACCCCCGATTTCTGGAATGCGATGGACATGATGGGGGGGCAGCGCAGCTATGAGCTGGGGGGCGCGTTCAACGACGGCAAGGGCCAGCCGAGCCAATCCAACGCGGTGAGCCACGGTTGCGTTCCCACGCGGCATCGCAACATCAACGTGATCAATACGGGGAGGAACGCGTGAGCCGGCGAAACGGTCCGCGATCGCTTCTCACGACAGCAGTGCCGCGCTACCTGTCGCGCGAGCAGGCGCAGGAGCTCACGCAGCGCGTGCTCGGATTCGCAACCGCGGACGAGACGCGAGTCTCCGTGGGAAGCGGAACGCAAGGGAATACGCGCTTCGCCGTGAGTCAGATCTCCACCGGCGGTGACAACTTCGACACGTCCGTCACCATTCGTTCGGTATTTGGAAAGCGCGCTGGATCATCGACCACCAACGCGCTGGATGACGCTTCGTTGCGCCGCGCTGTCGACACCGCCGAGCGCCTGGCGAAACTGTCGCCCGAAGATTCGGAATACATGGCCGAGCTCGGTCCTCAACAGTACGAGGAAGCAAAGGGTTGGAGCGACAACACAGCGGTGCTCGAGCCCACGCAACGGGCAACAGCTGTCCGGGCAATCACCGAGCCCGCGCGCGCCGAGGGGTTGATTGCCACCGGCTACCTCGAGAGCAACGCCGGCTCGTTTGCGGTCGCCAATCACAACGGATTATTCGCCTGGGCACGCTCCACATCCGCTGCCCTGACGACGACGATCCGTACCCCCGACGGAACCGGAAGCGGGTGGGCCGGCGCCGCGCACTACGATTGGAGCAAAATCGAGCCGCAGCAGCTCGGTGCGCGGGCAATTGAAAAAGCAAAACTCTCGGTGAATCCGGCGGCTATCGAGCCTGGGCGTTATACCGTAATACTCGAGCCGACAGCGGTAGGCAATCTCGTTCAGCTCATCAATTTCGCGCTCAATGCGCGCAACGCCGACGAAGGGCGTAGCTTCTTCAGCAAGCAGGGCGGTGGCAACAAGATCGGTGAGAAGGTAGTCGATGAGCGAGTGAGCCTCATCTCCGATCCCCACGACCCTGAGGCCTACGCCAACACCTTCACCGGCGAGGGTATGCCGACTGCGCGCACTACCTGGATCGAGAACGGGGTGGTGCGCAACCTCGCATACGACCGGTATTGGGCTCAGCGGCAGGGAGTCCCGACGCGCCCACAGGTCGGCTCGCTGCGCATGAGCGGCGGAAACAGCAGCATCGAGGAGATGATCGCCGGCACCCAGCGCGGAATTCTGGTCACCCGCTTCTGGTACATTCGGCCGGTCGATCCCCGCACCATTCTTTATACCGGCCTCACGCGCGATGGCACCTTCCTCATCGAGAACGGCAGGATCTCGCGCAGCGTGCAGAACCTCCGGTTCAACGAATCGCCCATCTTCATGCTGAACAATCTCGAAGCCATGGGCCGCCCGGTTCGCGTGAGCGCGAGCGAGAGCGGATCCGCTGGTTTCGCGGTGGTCGTGCCGCCGATCAAGGCGCGCGACTTCAATTTCACCAGTCTCAGCGAGGCCGTTTGAGTCAATCGCGACGCGAATTTCTCAGACAGACGGGCGCGGCCGCCGCGACGATTGCGGCGGTGTCCGCGGCTGCTCGTCCGGCGTCGGCGCAGGGCCTGCTCGTTTCGCCGCCGCCTGACGCCGCGATCAAGGAGCTCCTCATGGAGGCGCTCAATGCCGGCAAGCTCGCCGGTGCCGGGTACGCTGATGCCCGCATCACGCGATTACGACAGAATTTCGTCTTCACGCGTGAACAGCAGATCCAGAACGTCGTCGATACCGACAGCATTGGCTGCGGTGTACGCGTGCTGGTAGATGGCACGTGGGGTTTCGCAGCTACGCGCCACCTGACCAAGGATGCCGTAGCCGGTGCGGCGCGCGAAGCCGTCGCCATAGCCAAGGCGAATCGGATCGCCCGCGATCGCTCGGTCACGCTCGTACCCGCGCCGCCGGTGCCGAGCGCAACGTGGAAGGGTGCCTATCGGATCGATCCGTTCGAGATATCGATCGAGGACAAGGCCGACCTCTTGCTCAAGGCAAACGCCGAAGCGCTCAAGGTCGCGAACGTCAAGTACATCTTCAGCGGGCTGTTCTTCGTAAAGGAAGAGCGCAACTTCGCATCGACGGATGGCTCGGTGATCACGCAGTCGACGGTGCGGAGCTGGCCGCTCATGCAGATCACGGCGGTCGCACCAGATTTCTCCGACTTCCAGAATCGCGGCAACGTGGTGCCGCCGATGGGCCGCGGATGGGAGTACGTACTCGACGCGGATCTGCCTGGCAACGCGGGAAAGTGGGGCGAGGAAGCCGCTCAGAAGCTCTCGGCCAAGCCTGTCGAGGTCGGCAGGTACGATCTCGTGCTGCACCCGTCGAACATGTGGCTCACGATTCACGAATCGATCGGTCATCCCTCGGAGCTCGATCGGGCACTCGGCTACGAGGCCAATTACGCGGGTACGAGCTTCCTGGCGCCTCCGGAGGATGTACTCGGCAAATTGAAGTACGGGCCGGAATTCATGAACGTGCAAGGCGATCGTTCGCAGGAAGGCGCGCTGTCCACCATTGGCTATGACGACGAAGGTGTGAAGCCCGAAGACTTCCTCATCGTCAAGAACGGCATATTCAACGACTATCAGACCACCCGCGAGCAGGCAGCGTGGCTCGACTGGTGGTACAGGCAACAGGGAAGCGAAGTTCGCTCGCACGGCTGCTCGTACGGCATGGGCTGGGACTATGTGCAGTTCCAGCGAATGCCCAACGTGTCGCTGCTGCCTGGTGAGGGCGACGTATCATGGGACGACCTGATAGCCGCGACCGAGAACGGAATCGCCATCATCGGTGATGGCTCGTTCTCGATCGACCAGCAGCGGTTCAATGCGCAGTTTGGCGGACAGCTCTTCTATGAAGTGAAGAACGGCAAGATCACCGGTATGCTGAAGGATGTCGCCTATCAGATGCGCACGCCGGATTTCTGGAACGCCATGGACATGATCGGTGGCCGCGCGACCTACGAGATGGGCGGCAGCTTCTTTGATGGCAAGGGACAGCCGAGTCAGGTGAACGCGGTGAGTCACGGCTCGCCACCCGCACGCTTCCGTGGAATCAACGTGATCAATACGGGGCGAAAAGCATGAGCGCTCCTCGTCGTTTGTACCCATCCGGAATTCCCGATGGCGCGATGTTCACGCGTGACGAAGCCGCGGCGATCGTCGATCGCGTGCGCAAGCTGTCGAAGGCCGATGAGGCGCTGATCAATCTCGGCGCGTCCTATACTGGCAACACGCGATTCGCGGCTAACCAGATGTCGACTTCGGGTGGCGTGGTGAATGCGGCGCTCACCGTACAGAGCTCGTTTGGTCCCAAGCATGCGGTCGTACAGACCAACGATCTCTCGGATGAGTCGATCCAGCGTGTCGTCGCACAGTCTGAAGCGTTGGCTAGGCTGGCGCCTGACGATCCTGAAGCGATGCCGGCGCTGCCGGCGCAGCAGTACGTTTCTGTGGATTCGTATTTCGAGGCGACGGCGGCGATGAGTCCGGCGGAGCGGGCAAAAGCGGCATTGACGGCACTCGAAGCGACGCGCGCGGCCAAGGATTTGCAGGCTGCAGGTTATCTCGTTAACGGCGGCAACGTGAACGCGATCGGCAACAGCAACGGATTGTTTGCCTATCACCGGAGCACGTTTGCGAATTACACGCTCACCGTGCGCACCAGCGACGGCACCGGCTCGGGATGGGCGGCGGCCGATCATCCAGATTGGTCGCAGGTCGATTTCCGCGCGGTTGGCGAGCGTGCAATCGAGAAAGCACGCCTGTCGAGAAATCCGGTCGCGATCGAGCCTGGTCGCTACACGGTCATCCTCGAACCGCAGGCGGTGGGTGATCTGGTGCAGCTCATCGGGAATTACTCCGATGCGCGGTCCGCAGATGAAGGGCGAAGTCCATTCGTCAAGCAGGGTGGTGGTAACAAGATCGGAGAGAAGATCGTCGATGAACGAATCTCGCTTTACTCCGATCCTCGCGATCCACAGATGCTGTCACAGCCGTTCGACGGAGAAGGCTTTCCGCTCGCTCGGCAGGAGTGGATCGAGAATGGAATGTTGAAGCAGCTCATCTACTCGCGTTTCTGGGCACAGAAGCAGGGCAAGACGGCAACGGGCTTTCCGCAATCGTTGAAAATGACCGGTGGGACAGCGTCGGTCGACGACATGATCCGATCCACTCCGCGCGGCGTGCTGGTCACGCGGCTGTGGTATCTCCGTGAAGTCGATCCACGTACGATCCTCTACACCGGCCTGACGCGTGACGGAACCTTCCTCATCGAGGACGGCAAGGTCTCGAAGGCCATCCAGAACTTTCGGTTCAACGAATCGCCACTGTTCATGCTGAACAACATCGAGGCGCTCGGGCAGCCGGTGCGTCTCGCGGGCACGGAGCAGGGCGGGGACGTGGTCATGCCGGCGGTCAAGGTGCGCGACTTCAACTTCACCAGCCTCTCCGAGGCTGTCTAGGTGTGCGTGGGGGTGCAGCCCCCCACGTCACTCAGTCACCGGTCCACCGGGGGATCGTGTGGCTGTCCACCACTCTTGTTAACGGAGAGTGACCAATGCCTGCACGTAAGGGAGCCCGCAAGGGCGCAGCCAAGAAGGGAGCCCGCAAGGGCGCCGCAAAGAAGTCCTCGGCGAAGAAGGCCGGCGCTCGTAAGGCCGGTCGCAAGACGGCAGCAAAGCGGGGCGGACGGAAGACTGCCGCCAAGAAGAGCAAGTAGCTCTTCACCGCAGCCGAGTGCTGTGCAGGGCGGGCCGGCGAAGTTGCCGGCCCCGTTCTGTATCCAGGAACTAGGAATTAGGAATTAGGGGGATGTATCAACCGAGACTGCACCCCGAGGCGGGAAATTTCAGAAGGCGTTAGGTACGTACACAAACGAGACGGGGGCGCCATCCGGCGCCCCCGTCGCACACCTTCCCTAATTCCTAATTCCTAATTCCTAATTCCTAATTCCTTTTTCCCCCTTCTCCTCTTCCCCCCACACATAGGCCCAAACAGCCGGGCGGGGATCATCTTCCCGGCCCCGCGAGATCACGATACCAAGGGGTTCCTCGGTAGCAGGACGAACAGACACAGCCACGTTACACCTCTGCCGGAAGGAAAACGGGTCCCCGGAACGGTCGAGGACCCGATCCCCGACGGAGTCGGAGACACGGATGGCAAAGGCACTCCTAATGCCAATGGCCGCCAATCGGCGGCCATTTCATAAGATGTTGTGTTTGAAGAATTTGCGCCGCATCCGGTTCCGCGCGACGCGGAGTTCTCAGCGCCAGTTGTATTGATTCGACACACCAAATTCGTTCAGAGGTGTGTCAAAAGGCTACGCAACCTTGGTCGCGAGGACTGTATCGGCACGGCCACTCTGCCGCTCTACCGAGATGTCCCACCCCGAGTAGATCGCCAGCAGCTCCTCCATGGGGATGTGACCTATCGTATCCGCGACCGCGTCGAACACATGGATTCCGCCGTTCGCCGTCGCCCGCTGCAGCGCGGCGATAGCCTCGCGCCGGTCGGCCGGGGTGAGCTCTGCCAGCGCAGCCGCCGCGCAGATCACCGCGCGAAGGGGCATATCTGGCGCCCAGCTCATGAGATCGCCGACCAGGCCGCGAACCTGACGAGCCAGTCCTACTTCTACCGCGGCGGCAACCACTCGTTCTACGGCATCCTCGACCGAGCCAAGGGCGGTGACCGTGCACCCGTTGGCGGCGAGGAACATCGCCGGACCTTCGGAGGTGTTGCCGGCTACGAGTACGTGCCCCTGCGCTGCGATCGGCATCGCGCGCGCAACACCGCCGTCAGGATGCAGTCCCCAGCGCTCCGGACGCCGGAACTCCTCGATCGAGCGTAACCGGTGCTTGCACCACGTGCGATAAGTTGGAACCCGGCAACGGCCTCGAATTATTGTATCGACCTCAGCGCAAAGCAGCACTTCGGTAAGTCCGAGCTGCAATTCGGAATCGAGTACCGCAACCGCCTCGTCCCCGATCCGCAGCAACGCGTGACGGGGAAGCGACTCCTTGTACCGCTCGATCTCCTGCTCGACGAAAAGTTCGTATTCGTACTTGAGCGAGCGAGGATTTGCGGTCATCGGAAAGTCGGAGACGCTGATCCAGCGAGCGGCGAACGCGAAGGGAGGCATCCTCCAGGCAGTTCTTGTCGGGGCGCGGCGGCATCCATGCTGGTCCCAGTGTGCGGCGGCGTCGCTTCGCGAAAAGCTAGACGCTTTACAGTCAGGCGCAAGGCCCGTCTTGCTTGAGCTTCGCGTAAGGCACGCTAGCTTCAGCCGCATGCCCGAACTTCCCGAAGTTGAAGCAGCGTCGCTGCGTCTCCGCAATGCGGCGCAGGGACGCCGAATCCTGGTTGTGCGGGTACTTCACCCCGCGCTCCGACGACGACTCTCGCGCCGGGACGCGTCGAAGCTGCGCGACGCGCGTGTCGATCATGTCGACCGGCGAGGCAAGTATCAATTGCTCCACCTCGATACAGGTGTGACGCTCATCACTCATTTTCGAATGAGTGGTGACTGGCACATCTCCGAGCGGCAAGGCCCACTGCCTCCCTACGCTCGAGCCGTACTAGAGTTGGACAATGGCACGCGGGTGGTGCTGGTCGATCCACGTGCGCTGTCCTCGTTGGAGCTGGCGCCAACGTCAGCGCTTCCGCTCCCGCCGCTGGGCCCTGATCCACTCACCCGTGGATTCACCGCGCGTGCTCTTGGCAAAGCGCTCGCTAGGCGCAAGGGACCGATCAAGCCGGCGTTGCTCGATCAATCCATCGTTGCCGGAGTGGGGAACATCTATGCGGTCGAAGCGCTCTGGCGCGCGCGTGTTCATCCGGCC